>NZ_JBEOSD010000008.1:0-101303 GCF_040302735.1 Streptomyces sp. NPDC097619
GGTACGGGGAAGGCCCCCGGCGCGTGCGCGCCGGGGGCCTTCCTCAGGCACTCGGATCCGGGGCGACCCCGGACCGGGTCAGTGGCTGTGGCCGTGACCGTGGCCGTGACCGCCGTTGTCCTCCTCCTCGGCCGGCTTCTCGACGACCAGGGTCTCGGTCGTGAGCAGCAGCGAGGCGATGGAGGCGGCGTTCTCCAGGGCGGAGCGGGTGACCTTGACCGGGTCGATGACGCCGGCCTTGACCAGGTCGCCGTACTCGCCGGTGGCGGCGTTGAAGCCCTGGCCCTTGTCGAGCTCGGCGACCTTCGAGGTGATGACGTAACCCTCCAGGCCGGCGTTCTCGGCGATCCAGCGCAGCGGCTCGACCACGGCGCGGCGGACGACCGCGACACCGGTGGCCTCGTCGCCGTCCTTGCCGAGGTTGCCCTCCAGGACCTTGGCGGCGTGGACCAGAGCGGAGCCACCACCGGAGACGATGCCCTCCTCGACCGCGGCGCGGGTCGCGGAGATGGCGTCCTCCAGACGGTGCTTCTTCTCCTTCAGCTCCACCTCGGTGGCGGCGCCGACCTTGATCACGCACACGCCGCCGGCGAGCTTCGCGAGGCGCTCCTGGAGCTTCTCGCGGTCCCAGTCGGAGTCCGTGGCCTCGATCTCGGCCTTGATCTGGTTCACGCGGCCGAGGACGTCCTCGGAGTTGCCCGCGCCGTCCACGATCGTGGTGTCGTCCTTGGAGACGGTCACGCGGCGGGCGGAGCCCAGCACGTCCAGACCGGCCTGGTCGAGCTTGAGGCCGACCTCCTCGGCGATGACGGTGGCACCGGTGAGGGTGGCCATGTCCTGGAGCATCGCCTTGCGGCGGTCACCGAAGCCGGGGGCCTTGACGGCCACGGCGTTGAAGGTGCCACGGATCTTGTTGACCACCAGGGTGGAGAGCGCCTCGCCCTCGACGTCCTCGGCGATGATCAGCAGCGGCTTCGAGCCACCCGCCTGGATGACCTTCTCCAGCAGCGGCAGGAGGTCCTGGATGGAGGAGATCTTGCCCTGGTTGATCAGGATGTACGGGTCGTCGAGGACGGCCTCCATACGCTCCTGGTCCGAGACCATGTACGGCGAGAGGTAGCCCTTGTCGAAGGCCATGCCCTCGGTGAACTCGAGCTCCAGGCCGAAGGTGTTCGACTCCTCGACGGTGATGACGCCGTCCTTGCCGACCTTGTCCATCGCCTCGGCGATGAGCTCGCCGACCTGCTGGTCCTGCGCGGAGAGCGCGGCCACGGCGGCGATGTCGGACTTGTCCTCGATCGGGCGGGCCGTGGCGAGGAGGTCCTCGGAGACGGCCTTGACCGCGGCGTCGATGCCCTTCTTCAGGGAGGCCGGGGAAGCGCCGGCGGCGACGTTGCGCAGGCCCTCGCGGACCAGCGCCTGGGCCAGGACGGTCGCGGTGGTGGTGCCGTCACCCGCGATGTCGTTGGTCTTGGTCGCCACCTCCTTGACGAGCTGGGCGCCCAGGTTCTCGTACGGGTCGTCGAGCTCGACCTCGCGGGCGATCGTGACACCGTCGTTGGTGATGGTGGGGGCGCCGAACTTCTTGTCGATGACGACGTTGCGGCCCTTGGGGCCGATCGTCACCTTGACCGTGTCGGCAAGCTTGTTGACGCCGCGCTCGAGGGCGCGACGGGCGTCCTCGTCGAACTTCAGGATCTTCGCCATGGGAGCGGTTCAGCCCTCTCGAAAAATCTCGGTTTTCAACGAACCGCGCCCCTCGCCGCCCGGCAATCAGCGGGGTGACCAGGGGCGCAGCTCAAAGCAGTCTCTGCTTGGGGTGAATTACTTCTCGACGATCGCGAGCACGTCGCGAGCCGAGAGGACGAGGTACTCCTCGCCGCTGTACTTCACCTCGGTGCCGCCGTACTTGGAGTACAGCACGATGTCGCCGACGTTGACGTCCAGCGGGAGACGCTGGCCGTCCTCGAAGCGACCCGGGCCCACGGCGAGGACGACGCCCTCCTGGGGCTTCTCCTTCGCGGTGTCCGGGATGACCAGGCCGGAGGCCGTGGTCTGCTCGGCGTCGAGCGGCTGGACCACGATGCGGTCCTCAAGCGGCTTGATGGCAACCTTGGAGCTGGCGGTCGTCACGATCCGACCTCCCCCTTCGGAGATCTCACGGGGTTAACTGTCTGAGGTGGCGACCAGGTGGATCCGTCGTCGCGGGTGCCGGACCTGCCCGTCGCTGTGTTGGCACTCACCTGGGGCGAGTGCCAGGCCCGAGACTATTCCGGCGATTAGCACTCGGTCAAGCGGAGTGCCAATCCGGACCGCACGCGCCCCACCGGAACCGCCCCGGAACCCGCCCCCACGACCGCCCCCGCACCCACCACCGGGCCTTTGCCTACCCCCGCCCACGTGCGGATACGCGGGCGGCCCGACCCTCCGGGGGGCCCCGTTCGGGCGATTCAGCCGGTATGTCAGGGTTGGGGCGTGCGGATTCTGGTGGTCGAGGACGAGACGGGTGTGGCCGAGTCGCTGCGGCGCGGTCTCGGTGCCGAGGGGCACTGGGTCGAGACGGCGGCCGACGGGCACCGCGGACTGGAGCTCGCGCTCGGCGGCGGCCCGTACGACCTGGTGGTGCTGGACCTGATGTTGCCCGGCCCGGACGGGCTGGAGATCTGCGCCCGGATGCGGGCCCACGGGGACACCACTCCGGTGCTGATGCTGACCGCCCGGGACGGCGAACGGGACGAGGCCGCGGGCCTGGACCACGGGGCCGACGACTACCTGGCGAAGCCGTTCTCCTTCCTGGTGCTGGCGGCCCGGGTGCGCGCCCTGGGGCGCCGGGCCGGGATCACCGCGCCCGCCCCGCTCCAGGCCGGGGACCTCGTCCTGGACCCGGAGGGCCGGCGCTGCGCCCGCGGCGGCCGGGAGGTGGAGCTGACCGCCCGCGAGGTCGCCGTACTGGCCTGCCTGATGGAGAGCCCGGGGCGGGCCGTCCCCAAGCAGCGGATCCTCGACGAGGTGTGGGACTCCCCCGTCGCCGTGGACCCGAACATCGTCGAGGTCTACGTCTCCTCGCTGCGCAAGAAGATCGACGCGCCCTTCGGCCGCCGCTCCCTGCGCACCGTGCACGGCACCGGCTACCGGATCGCCCCGGACGGCGGCTGAGGGGTGCGCGGGAGGCGGGACCCCGGCCCGGAACCGGAGCGGGGACGGGAACGGGGAGCGGATCGGGGGCGGCAGGGGCGGGATCCGGCCGGCGACGGGCGGGGTTCCCCGCCCCCGTCCGCGCCCCGGTCCGCGCCCCGGCCCGCGTCGCGATCCGCCTCCCGGTCCGCGCCCCGCGCCGGGCGGCGGTCCGCCCGGCGGTCGGTCCGGGCCCGGGCCGCGGTGGCCGCCGCCCTGGCCATGACCGCGGTGCTGACCGCCGGGGGCCTGTGGCTGTACGCCCTGCTGCGGGCCAACATCCTCGACGACACCACGGGCCGCACCGAGCTGGCCGCCCGCAAGACCTCGGCCCAGGTGGACACCGGGGCCCTGCGCGGTCCGGAGCTGCCCGCCCCCGAGGGCGGGGTGGACCTGGTGCTCGTCCTGGGACCGCACGGCCGGGTGCTGGCCTCCGGCGGGAACCTCTCGGCGGCGGCCGGGTTCACGGAGCTGCGTCCCGAGCCGGGGGCGGATTCCGGCCACCGGGTGCTGCCGCCGGTCCGGCCGGGCGGGGAGCGCCGGGCGGTGGTGGTGGTCGCGGCGCGCGCGCCCGGCGGCCCCGCGCCGGCGGAGCGGTACGTGTACGCGATGACGGTGCTCGGGGACGCCGACGGGGCCACGCGCGCGGTGGGGCTGGGGCTGCTCGCCGGGGCCCCGCCGCTGATCGCCTTCGCCGCGGCCCTGGCCTGGGCGGTGACCGGGCACGCCCTGCGGCCCGTCACCGCGATCCGGGCGGGGCTGGCGGCGGTGCCGACGGAGGGGCTGGACCGCCGGGTGCCGGACCCGGGCGGTTCGGACGAGGTGGCGCGGCTGGCCCGGACCGTGAACGCCACCCTGGACCGGTTGGAGGAGGCGGACGCCCGGCAGCGGCAGTTCACCGCGGACGCCTCGCACGAGCTGCGCAGTCCGCTGGCCGCGGTGCGGGCCCGCCTGGAGGTGGCCCTCCGGGACGGGGACCGGGATCCGGACCGGGAGTCGGTGGCGGCGGCGCTCGCCGACACCGAGCGGCTCCAGCGGATCGCGGCGGACCTGCTCCTCCTGGCCCGGTTCGACGCCGGTCCGGCGGCCGGGCCGGGGCCGCGGCGGGAGCCGGTGGACCTGGCGCTGCTGGCGGCGGAGGACGCGGCCCGGCGCCCGGGGCCGCGGGTGCCGGTGCGGGTGGAGGCGGCGGCCCCGGTCCCGGCCCACGGGGACCCGGCCCAGTTGGAGCGGCTCGTGGCGAACCTGGTCGACAACGCACTGCGGCACGCCCGTACCGGGGTGGTGGTGTCGGCCCGGGGCGGGGTCGGGGAGGCCGTACTGGAGGTCTCCGACGACGGGCCGGGCATTCCGGAGGCGGACCGGGAGCGGGTCTTCGAACGGTTCGTGCGGTTGGACGCGGACCGGGGCCGGGCCCGGGGCGGCACCGGGCTGGGCCTGGCCATCGCCCGGGAGACGGCCCGCGCGCACGGGGGCACCCTGACGGCGGAGGGGGCGCCGGGCGGCGGGGCCCGGTTCCTGCTGCGGATCCCCGCGGGCACCGCGGGGCCTGCGGGCCGGGCCGGTCGTTCCTGAGGGCGGTTTCAGGACCTTCAGGGTTCGTTCAGGACCGGGCGCGCAGCATCGGCCCATGAGCGCGCACCGCAGGAGAGACCACCGCCGGCGCCGTCCGCGCCGGGCCGTCCGGGCGCTGGCGCTGACCGCCGCCCTGTCGACCGCGGGTCTCGGGGGCGCGGCCTGGTGGCTGTACCGGGACCTGGCCGGGACGGTGGGCAGCTCGCGGGCGCTGGAAGGGGCCGGGAAGAGCGCGGGCGGGGACACGAACATCCTGCTGATCGGGCTGGACAGCCGGAAGGACCAGCAGGGCCGGGACCTTCCGCCGGAGGTCCTCGACAAGCTGCACGCCGGGAGCTCGGACATCGGCGGGTACAACGCCAACACCCTGATCCTGCTGCACGTGCCCGCGGACGGCGGCCGGGCCCGGGCCTTCTCGATCCCGCGGGACGACTTCGTGGCGATCCCCGGCCACGGCAAGGACAAGATCAAGAAGGCGTACGGGCTGGCGAAGGCGGCCAAGGAGGCCGAGCTGTCCGGGACGGGGGTCACGGACCGGGCCCGGTTGGAGCGGGAGGGCCGGGAGGCCGGGCGGCGGGCCCAGATCGAGACGGTGCGCGCCTTCCTCGGGGTGCCGGTGGACCATTTCGCGGAGTTGAACCTGGCCGGCTTCTTCCACCTGGCGGACGCCCTGGGCGGGGTGCCGGTCTGCCTGAAGCACCCGGTGAAGGACCGCTACTCGGGCGCCGACTTCCCGGCGGGCCCGCAGACCCTGGACGGGCGGCAGTCGCTGGCCTTCGTGCGGCAGCGGCACGGGCTGCCGCTGGGGGACCTGGACCGGACCCGTCGGCAGCAGGCCTTCCTGGCGGGGGCCACCCGGAAGCTGGACTCGGCGGGGACCTTCACGGATCCGGTGCGGTTGCTCAAGCTGGTGGACACGGCGAAGCGGGACGTGGTGACCGACGAGGGCTGGGACCTGCTGTCGTTCGTGCGGCAGGCGAAGGCCCTGTCGGGGGGCCGGGTGGAGTTCACCACGCTGCCCGTGGAGCGGTTCGGAAGGAACCACGGCGAGGACATAAACGTCGTAGACGATATGAAGATAAAGCGCCTCATTGCCGAGCAGATCGGTCCCCGGGCCGCTGCGAGCCCGGGTGCGCCGGGCTCCTCCTCCCCCGCCCCGTCGGCCTCACTGCCGCCCTCGTCCGCCCCCACGGGCGGGGTGGGCGGGAGCGGTATCGACGGCGGCGGCGTCCCGTGCGTGGACTGACCCTGACGCCCCGGACCACCGCCGGGGCCCGCCGTCGGACCGAGGCGCTGCTGCTGGCCTTCGTGGTGGCGATCACGGTGGCCGGGCACGCGAGCGTGGGGCTGGCGATGCGGGACGCGCTGCCGCCGGACCTGACCGGGTTCACGATCAGCATGACCCTGCTGGCGCTGGTGGGGCACCTGGGCGTGCGCCGCTTCGCGGCCTACGCGGACCCGCTGATCCTGCCGCTGGCGCTGCTGCTGTCGGGGATCGGGCTGGTGCTGCTGGCCCGGCTGGACCAGACGTACACGGCGCTGTTCAAGAGCGCGCAGGCGAACGCCCCCGGCCAGCTGATGTGGACCGTGATCGGCGTGGCGATCTGCCTGGGGGTGGTGGCCCTGTTGCGGGACCACCGGCACCTCCAGCGGTACATCTACCTGACGATGGCGGTGGCCCTGCTGCTGCTGATCGCGCCCGCCTTCTTCGGCGCGGACCAGTACGGCGCGAAGCGGTGGATCATCATCGCGGGGCAGTCCCTCCAGCCCGGCGAGTTCGTGAAGATCATGATCTCGGTGTTCTTCGCGGGCTACCTCGTGGTGCACCGGGACTCGCTGGCCCTGACCGGCCGGAAGGTGCTCGGCGTGCGGCTGCCGCCGGGCCGCCAGCTGGGGCCGATCGTCACGGTCTGGGTGATCTCCCTGCTGGTGCTGGTCTTCGAACGGGACCTGGGCACCTCGCTGATCTTCTTCGGCGTCTTCGTGGTGATGCTCTACGTGGCCACCGAGCGGACCAGCTGGATCGTGACCGGTCTGCTGATGGCCGCGGTCGGAGCCTTCGCCGTCGGTTCGACGGAGCCGCACGTGAAGGGTCGGGTCGCGGCCTGGCTCAACCCGATGGCCATCTTCCTGCCGCCCGAGCAGCGGCCCCCGGGCATCGTCTCGGAGCAGTCGGCGCAGGCGCTGTTCAGCTTCGGCACGGGCGGGATCACCGGCACCGGCCTGGGGCAGGGTCATCCCGAGCTGATCGGCTTCGCGGCCCGCTCGGACTTCATCCTCACCACGGTGGGCGAGGAGCTGGGGCTGGCCGGGGTGATGGCCGTCCTGATGATCTACGCGCTGTTGGTGCAGCGCGGCCTGCGGATGGCGCTGGGCGCCCGGGACCCCTTCGGCAAGCTCCTGGCGGTGGGCCTGGCCTCGGCGCTGGCCCTCCAGGTCTTCGTGGTCGCGGGCGGGGTGACGGGGCTGATCCCGCTCACCGGCAAGGCGCTGCCCTTCCTGGCGAAGGGCGGGTCCTCCCTGGTGGCCAACTGGATCATGATCGCCCTGCTGTTGCGGATCAGCGACAGCGCGGAGCGTCAACGGGAGGCGGACGCCCGGGCCCCGGATCCGGACTCGGAACCGGGCCGCGATCCGGAGCGCGATCCGGCCCCCGCGGCCTGAGGCCCGCGGGGGCGGGGTCGGCGGGGGGGGGCGGGGTCGGCGGCCGGCGGGCTCGCGGCCGGCCCCGGCGCCCGGACTCAGATGTGGTCTTCGAGGCGCCCTATGCGGAAGCCCTGTTCCTGGATGCTGTTGAGCATGTTCGCGGTCATCCGGGTCAGGGTGGCCCCCTTGAGCTCGGCCCGGCCCCGGAAGTGCGCCAGCACGATGTCGCCGGGGCGCAGCCCGTCGCCCTCGGCGTAGCGCATGTCGTTGATCTGCATGGACGCCTTCCACAGGACCACCGAGGAGATCCCGCACTCGGCGGCCGCGCGGAGGGTGTCGTCGTTGTGGTTGCCGTAGGGCGGGCGGAAGAGCCTCGGGCGTTCCCCGAATCGTTTCGCCAGCCGCTCCTGCTGACCGCATATCTCCGCCTTCTGGGCCGCGTGGGAGAGGGTCCGCAGATTCGGGTGGGTCAGCGAGTGGTTCTGCACGGTGCTGCCGTTGCCGAGGTCGCGCAGTTCCCGGAAGTACGGGTAGCCGGGGGCGGCCACGCTGTCCGTGAGGAACATGCTGATCGGCAGTTTCAGGTCGGCCGCCATCCGCAGGAAGTCCGGGTCCCGTTCGGCGCCGTCGTCGAAGGTGAGGAACACGGTCTTCTCGCCGGGCGGCAGGGGTATCCGGTCCACCACCGGGGCCCGGCCCGGGGCCGCCGCGGGCAGCACCGCCCGGTGCGCGGGCCTCGGGGCGAACTCCAGGGGCTTCTTCACCCCCCACCGCACGTGGGCGGCGGGGGCGCCCGCCGCCGGGTGCGCGGAGGCGGAGGCGGCGGGGGGCGCGACGGGGGTCGCCGCACCCCCGGTGACCTCGGCGGTGGCCTTGCGGCCGAGCCGCTCGATGGGGTCCACGCTCTGCGCGCAGCCCGTCAGGCCGAGCGTGAGCGCGAGCGCGCCGGCTGCCAGCGTCCCGGCCGTCAGCCGGCGCGCGCTGTTCACAAGTAGTCCTCCAGGCGGGCCACGGCGTATCCCTTGGCCGTGACGGTCTTCATGACCTGACGGATCATGTCAGGCATGCTGCCCTTCCAGTCCTCACGGCCCCGGAAGTGGCTGAGGATGATGTCCCCGGGGTGCAGGTCGCGGTCCCATTCGCGCCAGTCCATGCGGTCGGGGAAGACCTCGGCGTTCCACAGGGGGACGGACTTCACGCCGCAGGACTTCGCCGCCCGCAGGGTGTCCTCGTTGTAGTTGCCGTACGGGGGCCGGAAGACGGTCGGACGCTTGCCGAACTGCTTCTGGATGGTGTCCTGCATCCCGCAGATCTCCTGGCGCTGCTTCTCGTAGGAGAGGGCGGGCAGGTAGCGGTGGTTCAGGGTGTGGTTGTTCAGGGTGACGCCGGCGTCCTGCATCTTCTTGAAGTACGGGTAGTCGTGCCGTACCAGGTAGTCGCTGAGGAAGGCCGTGTACGGGATCTGCAGCTCCTGCATCATGCGCAGGAACTCCGGGTCCTTCTCGGCTCCGTCGTCGATGGTCAGGAAGACCACCTTGTCCTTGGTGGGGACGGTGGTGAACACCGGGGGCAGCCCCTCGTGGTCGGCTACCTCGAAGCCGTCGCGGGTCTCGATCTCCGGCTTCTCCTTCGGGGCCGCGGGGGCCGCGAGGGGGGTCTGCGCCAGGCCCCAGCGCTTGGCCGCGGCCGCCCGCAGGGCCCGGGTCCTCTCGGCCCGCTCGGCCGCGGTCCCCGCCGCCGGGGCGCCGAGGGCCTGGGCGGCCTTCTCCTTCGCGGCCTTCTCCTGCTCCCGCGCGGTGTCCGCGCCGCCCGAGCCACAGGCCGTACCGAGGGCGGCGACGAGCACCGCGACCAGCGCCACCCCGAACCGGCCGCGGGCCCTGCGCACCGCGCCCATGAGGGTCTTTTGTTCCTTTTGTCCGACTAGCTGCATGGCGCCGCATCCTGTCACCGGAATCGGCCCGGACCCGCGCGACACCCGGGCGGGTCCGCGCGCGGGCGCCGCGCTTCCACCGACTGGCCGACAATGATCCGGTGAACGAGCTCCCCCGCCACCCCGGAACCCCCTCCCCCGCACCCGGCACCCCCGGCCCCGCGGACCCCGACCCGGTGGCCGCCTTCGCCGCCCTGCGCACCGAGGAGGGCCGCGCCCTGCTGGCGGAGCTGCGCGACCACGACCCGGCCCGCGAGCTGGCCACGGCCACCCGGCTGCGACGCTCGCACCCGGCCGAGCTGGTCTCGGCGGCCCTGGGGCAGGCCCGGCTGCGGCAGCGGGCGGCGGCGAAGTTCGGCGCCGAGGACGCCTACCGGATGTACTTCACGCCCAACGGCGTCGAGCAGTCCACCCGGGCCTCCGTGGCCGAGCACCGGGCCCGGCGGCTGGCCGGGCTGGGCGTGCGCTCGCTGGCGGACCTGTGCTGCGGGATCGGCGGGGACGCCCTGGCACTGGCCCGCGCCGGGATCCGCGTCCTCGCCGTGGACCGAGACCCCCTGACGGCCGCCGTGGCCCGCGCGAACGCCGAGGAGCTGGGGCTCGCCGACCTGATCGAGGTCCGCGAGGCGGACGTCACCGAGGTGGACACCGGCGGGTACGACGCCGTGTTCGTGGACCCCGCCCGGCGCGGCGGCCGGGGCCGGATCTTCGACCCCGAGGCGTACTCCCCGCCGCTGTCCTGGGCGGTCGGCGCGGCCGGCGGCGCCCGGTTCGGCGCGGTGAAGGTGGCCCCCGGCATCCCCCACGAGGCGGTGCCCGACGAGGCCGAGGCCGAGTGGATCTCGGACCGGGGGGACGTGAAGGAGGCCGTGCTGTGGTTCGGCACCGCACCCGGCACGGTCCGCGCCACCCTGCTCCCGCGGGGGGACTCCCTCGCCACCGCCGACCCGCTGCCGGACCCGGAGCCCGGACCGGTGGGCCGCTGGCTGTACGAACCGGACGGCGCGGTGATCCGCGCCCACCTGGTCGCCGAGGCCGCCGCGGAGCTGGACGGCCGGCTGATCGACCCGACCATCGCCTACGTGACCGCGGACGAGCTGCGCCCGAGCCGGTACGCCACCGCCTACGAGATCACCGACGTGCTGCCGTTCAACCTCAAGAAGCTGAAGGCGCTGCTGCGGGAGCGTCAGGTGGGGGTGCTGACGGTCAAGAAGCGCGGCTCGGCGATCGAGCCGGAGGAGTTGCGCCGCAAGGTGAAGCCCCAGGGCCCGAACGCGGCCACCGTCATCCTCACCAGGGTCGCCGGAGCCCCTTCGATGCTGCTCGCCCGCCCTGCGCCGGCACCCCGGGACTGATCCCGGCCTCGGGCCCGACCGGGGCGGGGACGAACTCCACCACGGGCACGGCTTCCGGGGCGGGTACGGACTCCACCGCGGCCACGGACGGGGGCGCGGGGAGGGCGCGGCGGACCCAGCGGTGGTGGGCGGCGGCCCGGCCGATGCCCAGCAGTCCGGTGATCCACAGGATGAGCCCGAGGCCCATGGCGTAGACGACCTCGGCGGGCGTGTCCACGCCGGAGCGGGCGGCGGCGGCCACCCCGAAGGTGACCCACAGCCCGAGGGCGGCAAGCAGCGCGGAGGAGCCCAGCCAGCCCAGCAGGGCGCGGGGGGTGCGCAGTCGGGCGTCCGCCTCCGGGTCCCGTCCGGCCTCCGCCCAGGCGCACAGCAGTCGGCGCACGTCCCGGTCCCGGCGGGCCGCGGCCGCCGCCCAGAAGCCCGCGGGGACCAGGATCCCGGAGCCGAGGCCGGTGAACACCACGCCCACCAGGAACTCCCCGCGGTCGCCCTGCTCGAAGGACATCAGGGCGATGCCGAGGAAGGACCAGCCCAGGGCGAAGACCACGGCGAGCAGCCACAGGAGCAGCAGGCGGGTGATCCCGAGCCCGCTGCGGACGAGGTCGCCCAGGGCCGCGGCCCGGGCGGCCCTGAGTCCGACCGGGTCCTCCCAGGCGCGGGCCTCCGCGGACGGCGGAGGCGGCGGCAGGTCACGGCGAGACATGCGCATGACCATAGCGGCCCCCCGCCGGGATCCCGGGGACGCGCCGGGGACGATTGCCCGGATCGACCCGTATTGCCCGGCGTGGGGCGGGTGTTCGGGCCCGTCCCGAGGACCGGCCGGTGGGCGGCGGCCCGTCCGGGACGGCCGCCCGGCCGGGCCGGAACGCGGTCGGCCCCGCGGACCTCGGGCGGCCGGGTCAGCTCACCCCGGCCGACTCGAAGCGCCAGCGGTGCACGGGCCGGGTGATCAGGTCGGCCGCGGGCTCCGGGAGTTCGGGCAGCTCGGCGGTGAGCGCCTCGGCGGTCCACCAGGTCATGACCAGGACGCGGTCCTGGGGGGCGCGGAAGATCTCCCGGCGGTCCGGATCGGCGGCCAGCTCCTGGGCCCGGGCCCATTCGAGGAGTTCGCCGCCGCGGCCGTCCGCGGCCCGGGCCTCCCACATCAACACGACCGTGGTGCTCATGAGTACAGGTTGTCCTTGCTCAGCTCGTGCACGTGGTCGTGGTCGTGCGCGTGGCCGTGTCCGTGGCCGTGCGCATGACCGTGATCGTGGCCGTCGCCGTGCTCGTGGGAGGTGCCGGGGACGTGCGGGTCGGTCACGGGCAGCGAGGAGTCCGCCGACAGGTCCCAGTCCGACGGGGGCCGGTTCCGGGCCACCATCTCCGCGCCGAGGGCGGCGACCATGGCGCCGTTGTCGGTGCAGAGCTTCGGCCGCGGCACCCGCAGGGTGATCCCGGCGGCGTCGCAGCGCTCCTGGGCGAGGGCGCGCAGCCGGGAGTTGGCGGCGACCCCGCCGCCGATCATCAGGTGGTCGACGCCCTCGTCCTTGCAGGCGCGGACGGCCTTGCGGGTCAGCACGTCCACCACGGCCTCCTGGAAGGAGGCGGCGACGTCGCGGACCGGCACCTCCTCGCCCGCCTTCCGCTTGGCCTCGATCCAGCGGGCCACGGCCGTCTTCAGACCGGAGAAGGAGAAGTCGTAGGCGGCGTCGCGGGGCCCGGTCAGGCCGCGCGGGAAGGCGATGGCCTCCGGGTCGCCCTCCTTGGCGAGCCGGTCGATGACCGGTCCGCCGGGGAAGCCCAGGTCGAGGGTCCGGGCGATCTTGTCGAAGGCCTCGCCGGCGGCGTCGTCGATGGTGGCGCCGAGCGGGCGGACGTCACTGGTGATGTCCGGGGCCAGCAGTAGCGAGGAGTGCCCGCCGGAGACGAGCAGGGCCATGGTCGGCTCGGGCAGCGGGCCGTGCTCCAGCTGGTCCACGCAGATGTGCGAGGCGAGGTGGTTCACCCCGTAGAGCGGCTTGCCGAGGGCGTACGCGTACGCCTTGGCCGCCGAGGTGCCCACCAGCAGGGCACCGGCGAGGCCCGGACCGGCCGTGACGGCGATGCCGTCCAGGTCCTTGGCGCTGACCCCGGCTTCCTTCAGGGCCCGCTCGATGGTGGGGACCATCGCCTCCAGGTGGGCGCGGGAGGCCACCTCGGGGACGACCCCGCCGAACCGGGCGTGCTCCTCGACGCTGGAGGCGACCGCGTCCGCCAGCAGGGTGGTGCCGCGGACGACGCCGACACCGGTCTCGTCGCAGGAGGTCTCGATGCCGAGGACGAGGGGTTCGTCAGCCATGGTTCTCACTTCTCACGGGGCTGGTGGCGGACCCGAGGGAGCCCGCCGGATCGGCGAGGCGCATCACGAGCGCGTCGACGTTGCCGGGCTGGTAGTAGCCGCGCCGGAAGCCGATCGGCTCGAAGCCGAACCGCTCGTACAGCTTCTGGGCGCGGGTGTTGTCGACCCGCACCTCCAGCAGCACCTCGGCGCATTCGAAGGCGGTGGCGGCCCGCAGCAGTTCGGTGAGGAGCCGGGCGCCGAGCCCGCTCCCCCACTGGTCGCGGGCCGCGGCGATGGTCTGCACGTCCGCGAGGTCACCGGCGGCGGCCAGCCCGGCGTAGCCGACGAGCCGGCCGTCCGGGGCCTCCGCCACCAGGTAGCGGCGGGTGGCGGCGGGGCCGCGGGAGTGGGCGAGTTCGGACCAGAACATGCCCGCGGACCAGGCGTCCTCGGGGAACAGTTCGTGCTCCAGCTCCAGCACCGGCGGGATGTCCCACCAGCGCATCTCGCGCAGGACCACGTCCGGGGCGGTCACTGGGGGGTGACCACCTTGTAGTTCTTGGGCACCTGGGCGTCGGGGCGGCGCAGGTACAGCGGCAGCGGGGGCAGGAACTCCCCGCCGTCGCGGAGCCGTTCGGCGGCCAGGGCGGCCAGGGCGGCGGCCGACTGGTGCTCGGGACCGCGGGCGTCCGGGAACACCTCGGGGTAGAGCAGCGCGCCGGCGCCGACCGCGGGCAGCCCGGCGACCTCCTCGGCGATCTCGGCGGGACGGTCCACGGCGGGGCCGGAGACCCGGGTGCGCGGGTCCTCGTACCGGGCCCAGTAGACCTCCTTGCGGCGGGCGTCGGTGGCCACGACGAAGGGCCCCTCGATCCCGGCCTCCCCCGCGGCGTGGGCGAGGCCGTCCAGGGTGCACACCCCGTGGACCGGCGCGCCGGTGACGGAGGCGAAGGCGGCGGCGGTGACCAGACCGACCCGCAGGCCCGTGTACGGGCCGGGGCCGACGCCGACCACGATGCCGGTGACGGCGTCGATCTTCACCCCGGCCTCGGAGAGGACCCGGTCGACGGAGGGCAGCAGGAGTTCCCCGTGCCGGCGGGCGTCGACCTGGTCCGCCCGGGCGAGGACCTTCTCCCCGTCGTGGAGGGCGACGGTGACGGCGGGCGTGGCGGTATCTACAGCGAGCAAGAGCACGCGAACAGCCTACGTCTCCGGGGGCGCGGGCACCGGCGGGCCCGTCGGGCCGCACCCCGGCTGCTACCGTCGGCCCCTGGGGCTCCAGGGGCCCCGCGAGGGCGACGCGAGAGGCGGAGGAACAGGTGGCACGCAGCAGCTCGGGAATCGTGGCCGGGCTCACGGCCGCGGCCGTGGCGGTGGTGGGCTTCCTCGCCTACCAGGCTTCGGCGAGCGCCCCCGAACGGCCGGCGAAGTCCCCCGGCCAGGCCGTCCCCAGCGCCCCCGCCGTCCCGCCGGGCAAGAAGCCCTCGCTGGAGATCCCGGCCGTCTCAGGCGCCGGTGTACGGGTCGTCTACTCCGTCGGCGCCAAGCAGGTGTGGCTCGTCGGCGAGGGCGAGAAGAAGCTGCGGACCTTCGCGGTCGTCCCCAGCACCGTCAGCCCCACCCCCGGCACCTACCTGGTGGGCTCCCGCTCCGGGAAGATCACCGGCTCAGACGGGGTCCCCATCGAACACGTGGTCCGGTTCGCGAGCGTCAACGGGGTGACCATCGGATTCAGCGCGCGGGTGGACGGATCGCTGCCGCAGCCGGACCCGCGGAAGAAGACCGGCGGCATCCGGATGACGCGGGCCGACGGCGATGCGCTGTGGACCTTCGCCACCATCAACTCGAAGATCGTCGTGGTCCCCTGACCCCAGCCGCTGCGCGGGGCCGGCCTCGACGATGCGCTCAAACGCCGCGCGGGCTGGGATGGGTTTCTGCCCGTCGCCGGGCGCGGCTCAAGGATGCGCTCAAACGCCGCGCGGGCTGGATGTGGCCTGGGGTCGTGAGCCGGCGCGGCTCAAGGACGCGCTCAAACGCCGCGCGGGCTGGGATGGGCTTCTGCCCGTCGCCAGGCGCGGCTCAAGGATGCGCTCAAACGCCGCGCGGGCTGGGATGGGTCGGGGTGGTCGTTCGGCGTCACGTCGGACGACCACCTCGGCCACCATCCAGCCCCGCCGGCGATTGAGGCGCACCGGGCGCGGAGCGGCCGGGTCACAGGGGAGACGGGCCGCACCCGAACAGCCGACCTCAGCCCAAACCAGCCCCGCCGGCGATTGAGGCGCACCGGGCGCGGAGCGGCCGGGTATGGCCCCGCCCCACCGGGACGTCAGGCCGCTTCGGGGTGCCGCCCCGCCTCCCGGGGTTCCGGTTCGGGGCGGGCGGGCGGGGTGGAGACGGCGGTGGCGGCCGCGCACGAGGCGAGCAGGGCCTGCATCGAGAACCCCCCGGCGCCCCCGCCCCTCCTCGGCCCGGCCGCGCACTCGGTGGTCCGGGGCGGGACCGGGCGCCGTTCCGCCGCGCGCTCAGGTACCGGTACCGACATGGCTGCCTCCTTGGTCCGGGGCGTCGTACGCAGGCAAGTTAGGTAGACCTAACCAGCTCTCGTTACCATGTCACCACGCGCCGCACCACCGGCGCAACAGCTTGCCGACAGTTCGTCGGAACGTCTTCCCCCGTGCGCCGCCCGGCACCCCCGCGGAACCACCCGCCCGGCCCCGGCACGCCGGAGGGGGCCGCTCCGGCATCCGGCCGGCGCGACCCCCTCGTCGCCCCCTCCGGGACGACCTCCGCGATCCGTCGCGGACCCGCTACGCGCGCGGGGCGAACCCCTCCGCCAGCGTCGCGGCGAGTTCCGTTTCCGCCCAACGGGCGCCGGTGCCGCGGACCGTGACCGTACGGACGTCGTCCAGCACCTCCTCGTGGCCGACCGCGCGGGCGATGACCACGTGCAGCCGGTCGTCGGACAGCTCCTCCACCTTGCCGTCGCCCCACTCCACGACGACCACGGACTCGGGCAGCGAGACGTCGAGGTCCAGGTCCTCCATCTCGTCGAGGCCACCGCCCAGCCGGTACGCGTCCACGTGCACCAGCGCCGGGCCGCCCACCAGCGAGGGGTGCACCCGGGAGATCACGAAGGTCGGGGAGGTGACGGCGCCGCGCACGCCCAGGCCCTCGCCGAGGCCACGGGTCAGCGTGGTCTTCCCGGCGCCCAGTTCGCCGGTGAGCAGGACCAGATCGCCCGGCCGCAGCAGCGTCGCGAGCCGGCGGCCCAGCTCCTGCATGTCCTGCGGGGAGCCGATGGTGATCTGCGCGGCGGCCTCGGCTTGTCCGGCGGGCGCTGCCTGTCCGGCGGGCTCGGGCCGCGCGCCCGGGGCGGTGTCCCCGGCGGTCCCGGCGGTGTCCTCAGGGTGCCTGGTGTGCGGTGCTTCCATACGCGCCAACGTTAGCCGCTGCCGGGCCCGCCCCGGCCCGCTCCAACAGGGCCGCCAGCCGCTCCGTGACCTCCTCGGGGCGCTCCAGCATCAGCAGGTGCCCGGTGTCCGGGAGCACCGCCAGGTCCGTGCCGGGCAGCTCGGCTGCGATGGCCTCGCCGTGCGCGGCGGGGGTGATCAGGTCCTTCTCCCCGGCCATGACCAGGCTGGGCAGCCCCGCGAACACGGCGAGTTCGGCGGTCTTGTCGTGCGGCTCGAAGGCCGGGTAGAACTCGGCGACCACGTCGATCGGCGTGGCCTCGATGAGGCGTTCGGCGAAGCGCGCCACGCCCGGGTCCACGTCCTTGGTACCGAAGGAGTACCTCTTCACCGCGCCCGCGAACAGGTCGGCGGTGGCCCGGCGGCCCCGCTCCACGAGGTCCACCTCGGAGCCCAGCGCCCGCAGCACCCCCGGCAGCACCCGCCGGACCAGCCCCATCCCGGCCGCCGGCAGCCCGTACGTCACCTCGCCGAGCCGACCGCTGGAGGTGCCCACGAAGGCCACCCCGACCACCCGGTCCCGGACCAGCTCGGGGAACTGCGCCCCCAGCGCCATGATCGTCATCCCGCCCATCGAGTGCCCCACCAGCACCAGCGGGCCCTCGGGGGCGGCCCGGTCGATGACCGCCTTCAGGTCCCGGCCCAGCTGGTCGATGGTCAGGGACTCCCCCGCCGCCTGCGCGGCCCCGCGGGCCGAGCGGCCGTGGCTGCGCTGGTCCCAGTACACGGCGCGCACCACCCCGCGCAGCGCGGCCCGCTGGAAGTGCCAGGCGTCCTGGCTCAGGCAGTAGCCGTGGCAGAAGACCACGGTGAGCGGGGCCCGTGCCGCGGTCTCCGCGGCCGCCGGACGGCCGCGTCGGAAGCGGCGCTTGCGGGGCGGGCGTCCCGCGGCGGGGTCCACGGCCTCGCCGGACCCCACGGTCCCGGCCCCGGCCCCGGTTCCGACGGCCGCGCTCCCGTCCTCCTCCCCGGCGACCGGTGTCGCGCCCGAGGCCCCGCCCGGGGCGCCCGGCCCCGTCTCCTCGGTCTCGTAGTACAGCTCGGTGCCGTCCTCGGCGAGGACCGTGCCCGGGGTGCCGCGCAGGGAGCCGTAGTCCCCGGCCGCGTCCAGCACCAGCCGGGCCTTCATCCGCACGCCGCGGCCCACCGTCAGCCGCTCCACCGCCACGCCCGCGGCCGCCCCGGCGGCTATCACGCCGATCGCCGCGCCGGCCAGTCCGGCCTTGCGCCAGTTGTCGCTCACGACACCTCACTCCTCGGTTCCGACCGGACCGGACAGCGTCACGTGCAGGGTCAAGCGTCCAGGTTCGGGTGGCGGGCGTCACGCAATCAACGCCGGGTGTTCAAGGTCCGGCATCCGCTCCCGTGCGGAACCGCCCGACCAGCGGTGATGCCCGTCACATGTTCAAGTCGCGGCGAGCCGGTCCCCTCCGGGCCCGGTGCCCCGCCTTCACGTGCTCACGCGCCCGCCCGCCCACGCGTTCGCCCACGGGTGCGCTCACGCGTTGAGGTGGACGCGCGGAACGCGCACCCCGATCCGCGTCACGATCTCGTACGCGATGGTGCCCGCGGCCCGCGCCCAGTCCTCGGCCGTCGGCTCGCCCCCGTCGCCCGGCCCGAACAGCACCGCCTCGTCGCCCTCGCGCGCGGTGTCGCGCCCGAGGTCGACCACGAACTGGTCCATCGCCACCCGGCCCGCGACCGTCCGGACCGCGCCGCCCACCAGCACCGGACCCCGTCCGGAGGCGTGCCGGGGGACGCCGTCCGCGTAGCCCGCCGGAATCAGCGCGAGCCGGGACCGGCCCTCGGTGACGTAGTGGTGCCCGTACGACACCCCGTGCCCGCCCGGCACCTCCTTCACCAGCGCCACCGAAGCCTTCAACGACATCGCGGGGCGCAGCCCCAACTGGGCGGGCGTGCCCAGCTCCGGGGCCGGGGACACCCCGTACACGCCGAGGCCGGTGCGGACCAGGTCGAAGTGGCTCTCGGGGAGCGTGAGCACGGCCGGGGTGTTCGCCAGGTGCCGGACCTCGGGGTCCAGGCCCTCCTTCTCGGCGTACGCGACCATCTCGCGGAACGCGGCGAGCTGCAGCGCGATGGAGGGGTGGCCGGGCTCGTCCGCGCACGCGAAGTGCGACCACAGGCCGGTGACCTTGAGGGTGCCCTCGGCCTCCGCGGCCAGGGCCTCGCCGACCAGCTCGGGCCAGTCCTCGGGCTGACAGCCGTTGCGGCCGAGGCCGGTGTCCGCCTTCAGCTGCACCCGGGCGGGGCGACCGACGGCCCGGGCCGCCTCCCGCACCTCGCGCAGGGCCCACAGCCCGCTCACCCCGACGTCCACGCCCAGCTCCACGGCGCGGCGCCACGGGCCGCCCGGCGTCCACAGCCAGCACAGGACGGGCGCCTCGATACCGGCCTCCCGGAGCGCGAACGCCTCCTCCGGGGTGGCCGTCCCCAACCAGGCGGCCCCCGCCTCCAGGGCGGCCCGGGCGCAGGGCACCGCGCCGTGCCCGTAGGCGTCGGACTTCACCACGGCCATGAGCAGGGAGCGGGGGGCGCGGTCGCGCAGGGCCCGTACGTTGTGGCGTACGGCGGCCAGGTCGATCTCTGCGCGGACGCGGGGCAGTGGTGCGGTCTCGTTCATCGGCCCCAGTCTCTCAGAGCCGCGACCCGGGCCCCGGCACCGAGCGCTGCGCGGCCCCCGGGCATCCGACCGAGCCCGGCTCGACCGGGGCGCGTCCCGCCCCGCCCGAGCCCGGCTCACCGACGCGCTCAAACGCCGCGCGGGCTTGATCGGCTCCTGTCCGCCGTCGAGCGCGGCTCACTGATGCGCTCAATCGCCGCGCGGGCTCGGGTGGGTCCCGTCCACGGTCGAGCGCGGCCCACCGACGCGCTCAAACGCCGCGCAGGCTGGGAGGGGCCGGGCCTGATCGTCGGCTGACGACCGAACCACACGAAACCCAGCCCCGCCGGCGCTTGAGGCGGTCCTGAAGCCGCACCCGCGCACGGACGAGAACCATCACTCGGCCCCGCGGCGCGTGAGCCGGACGCGGGAAACCGCACCCGGCCCCGAACACGAGCCCACTCCAGCCCCGCCGGCGTTTGAGGCGGCTCGTGGCCGCGCCGGACCCCCGCAGGAACCGCACCTCAGCCCCGCCGGCGTTTGAGGCGGTCATGGAGCCGCGCCCGGCCCCGAGCACGAGCAACGCCCAGCCCCGCCGGCGATTGAGGCGGTCCTGGGGCCGCTCGGGCCTCCCCACGGAAGCCGACACCGAGCCCCGCCGGCGCTTGAGGCGCGGCGCGGGGCGGGGCGGAGCCGGGCGGTCGGGCCGCGCGGGCCCGGGGACCTCAGGGGGTGGTCACGTCGTGCCACGCGCCCGGGAGAGACTCCGCGACCTCGCCGGCGGTGACGGGGACCCCGGCCGCGGCCGCCCGTCGTCCGGCCAGGCCGTGCAGGTAGGCGCCCAGCGACCCGGCGTCGAGGGCGTCGAGTCCGGCCGCGAGCAGGGCCCCGGCCAGTCCGGCGAGGACGTCTCCGCTGCCGGCGGTCGCGAGCCACGGCGTGCCGGTCGGATTCACCCGCACCGGAACACCGGCCCCGCTCCCGGACACCCCCGTCCCCGTCCCAGGCCCCGCCACCAACGTCGTGGAGCCCTTCAGGAGCACCGTCGCCCCGTACCGGAGCACCAGCTCCCGCGCGGACGCCAGCCGTGCCGACTCCACCCGGTCCCGGTCCACGCCGAGCAGGGCGGCGGCCTCCCCGGCGTGCGGGGTGAGGAGGAGCGGGGCGCGCCGGCCGGTGGTGACGGCGGGGTCGAGTCCGCGGAGCCCGTCGGCGTCGAGGAGGACGGGGACCTCCGAGGCGAGGACCTCTTCGACGGCCTCCCGCGCGGAGTCCCCGAGTCCGGGGCCCGCGACCCACGCCTGGACGCGTCCGGCCGCCCCGGGGGGACCGGCGTGGACGAGGACCTCGGGGTGCCGGGCCAGGACCTCCGGTCCCGCCGTGCCGACGTAGCGGACCGCCCCGGCCCCGCCCCGTACCGCTCCCGCGACGGCGAGGACGGCCGCGCCGGGGTACCGGGCCGAGCCCGCGACCAGGCCGACCACGCCCCGCCGGTACTTGTCGCTGGCGGCGCCCGGTGCGGGCAGCAGCCGGGCGACGTCGGCGTGTTGGAGGGCGGTCAGTTCGCCGGGGCCGGGCAGGTCGAGGCCGATGTCGACGAGGCGGAGGGCGCCCGCGTGCCCGGCTCCGGGGTCCACCAGGAGGCCGGGCTTGTAGGCGCCGAAGGCCACGGTGGCGTCGGCGCGGACCGCCGGCCCGGAGACCTCGCCGGTGTCGGGGTCGACTCCGCTGGGCAGGTCCACGGCCACCACCAGGGCGCCCGCGGTGCGGGCGGCGGCGGCCGCTTCGGCCAGGGCCGCGGCGGCGGGGCGCAGTCCGCCCCGGCCGCCGATGCCGAGGATCCCGTCGAGGACGAGGTCGGTGCGGCCCTCGGGCAGCCGGTCCACGATCCGGCCGCCCGCGGCGAGCAGGGCCCGCAGGCCGTCGGCGTGCACGCGGTCGGGGTCGGCGGGCAGGGCGCGGACGCGGGCGCCGCGTCGGGCCAGGCGGGCTCCGGCGTAGAGGGCGTCGCCGCCGTTGTCGCCGGGGCCGACGAGGAGGACCACCCGGGAGCCGTAGACCCGGCCGAGCATCCCGGCGCAGGCGGCGGCCAGTCCGGCGGCGGCCCGTTGCATGAGGGTTCCTTCGGGCAGTCGGGCCATCAGGTCCCGTTCGGCGGCCCGTACCGTCTCGACTGCGTAAGCGGTGCGCATGGGGTCAGCCTTCCGCGATGACCACGGCGGAGGCCACCCCGGCGTCGTGACTGAGGGAGATGTGCCAGGTGCGCACGCCGAGGGCGGCGGCACGGGCGGCGACGGTGCCGGTGACCCGCAGCCGCGGCTGCCCGCTGTCCTCGACGTACACCTCGGCGTCGGTCCACAGCAGCCCGGCGGGCGCGCCGAGCGCCTTGGCCAGGGCTTCCTTGGCGGCGAAGCGGGCGGCGAGCGAGGCGGGGCCGCGCCGCTCGCCGCCGGACAGGTACAGCTCGGAGTCGAGGAACAGGCGCGCGGCCATGCCGGGCGTGCGTGCCAGCGCGGCCTCGAACCGGTCGATCTCGGCGACGTCGATGCCCACCCCGATGATCACTGCACTGCCCTCTTCCTTCGTGATTCCCCGGCGCCGCCGTTCCGGCGCTATTCCACGGTCACGGACTTGGCGAGGTTACGCGGCTGGTCGACCTCGTTGCCGCGGGCGGTGGCCAGTTCGCAGGCGAAGACCTGGAGCGGGACGGTGGCCACCAGGGGTTGGAGCAGGGTGGGCGTGGCCGGGATCCGGATCAGGTGGTCGGCGTAGGGGACGACGGCCTCGTCCCCGATCTCGGCGATCACGATGGTGCGGGCGCCGCGGGCCCGGATCTCCTGGATGTTGGAGACGATCTTGTCGTGCAGCACGGAGCGGCCGCGCGGGGAGGGCACGACCACGACCACCGGCAGGTCCTCCTCGATCAGGGCGATCGGCCCGTGCTTGAGCTCGCCCGCCGCGAAGCCCTCGGCGTGCATGTAGGCCAGTTCCTTCAGCTTGAGGGCGCCCTCCAGGGCCACCGGGTAGCCCACGTGCCGGCCGAGGAAGAGCACGGTGTTCTTGTCGGCGAGGGAACGGGCCAGTTCGCGGACCGGTTCCATGGTCTCCAGGACGGCGTCCACGGCGTCGGCGATGTCGGAGAGTTCGCGGATGACGGCCCGGATCTCGTCCCCCCACTTGGTGCCGCGGACCTGGCCCAGGTACAGGGCGACCAGGTAGCAGGCCACCAGCTGGGTGAGGAAGGCCTTGGTGGAGGCGACCGCGACCTCCGGTCCGGCGTGCGTGTACAGCACGGCGTCGGATTCGCGGGGGATGGTGGAGCCGTTGGTGTTGCAGACGGCGAGCACCTTGGCGCCCTGCTCCCGGGCGTGCCGCAGGGCCATCAGGGTGTCCATGGTCTCGCCGGACTGGGAGATGGCGATGACGAGGGTGCGCTGGTCGAGGATCGGGTCCCGGTAGCGGAACTCGCTGGCGAGTTCCGTCTCGCAGGGGATCCGGGTCCAGTGTTCGATGGCCAATTTGGCGATCATGCCCGCGTGGTAGGCGGTGCCGCAGGCCACGATGACGACCTTGTCCACCTCGCGCAGCACGGAGTCGGGGATCCGTACCTCGTCCAGGGTGAGCAGGCCGCTCGCGTCGATGCGTCCCAGCAGGGTGTCGGCGACGGCCTTCGGCTGCTCGGCGATCTCCTTGAGCATGAAGTAGTCGTAGCCGCCCTTCTCGGCGGCGGAGGCGTCCCAGTCCACGTGGTAGGCGCGGACCTCGGCGGGCGCCCCGTCGAATCCGGTGACGGTGACCCCGTCGCGACGCAGTTCCACCACCTGGTCCTGGCCGAGTTCGATGGCGGAGCGGGTGTGCGCGATGAACGCGGCCACGTCGGAGGCGAGGAAGGACTCGCCCTCGCCGATGCCCACCACCAGCGGGGAGTTGCGGCGGGCGCCGACCACGAGCCCGGGTTCGTCGGCGTGGACGGCGACGAGGGTGAAGGCCCCTTCGAGGCGGCGGCAGACCTGTCGCATGGCCTCGGCGAGGTCTCCGGTGGAGGACCAGCACTCGGCGAGGAGGTGCGAGACCACCTCGGTGTCGGTCTCGGAGGCCAGCTTGTGGCCGCGCTCCGCCAACTCCTCGCGGAGGGCGGCGAAGTTCTCGATGATGCCGTTGTGCACCACGGCCACCCGGCCCGAATGGTCCAGGTGGGGGTGGGCGTTGACGTCGGTGGGCCCCCCGTGGGTGGCCCAGCGGGTGTGCCCGATCCCGGTGGAACCGGCGGGCAGCGGCCTGCCGACCAGCTCCTTCTCCAGGTTGACGAGCTTTCCGGCCTTCTTGGCGGCGGCCAGTCCGCCGTCCGCCAGCACGGCGACCCCGGCCGAGTCGTAGCCCCGGTATTCGAGCCGCTTGAGTCCTGCGATGACGACATCGAGCGCGGACTGCGCTCCCACGTATCCCACGATTCCGCACATAGGCGGCAGGGTACGCCCGCCGTCCCCGCCTGTCGGCCACCGTGACACGACTCGTCCCCGCGCCGGCGGGTGGGCCGGGGCGAGGACGTGGGCCGTACGGGTGAAGGGGTTCACCGGCGCCGGTCGCGGGGGACCGGCGCGGGCTCAGCCGAGCTTCTTGAGCTGGGTCTCGATGACGGTGGTGGGGGCCTGGCTCTTGCCGGAGAGGCTGAGCGAGGAGAAGGTCGCGACGGTGTTGCCGGTGCGGACCAGGTTCAGCAGCATCGGGGTGGGCGTGCCCTCCACGTCCATGGTGAGCACCAGGCCGAGGGTCTCGTCGCCGCCCGCGGGGGCCGGGGCGGGCTTCACCGAGCTGATCTTGGTCTTCTCGCCGTCGGAGGTGACGGTGAAGCCGGCCGCGCAGTCCGTGCCCGCCTTCTTGACGGCCGCGGCGAACTCCTCGGCGCCCTTGCCGTCGTAGGAGTTGAGGCCGATCGCGGTGACGGTGCCGCCGAGGGCGTCCATGGCGGCCTTCAGCTTGTCCTCGGGGCTGGCGTCCGCGGCGGGCTGCTTGGGCACGGGCACGACCGAGGTGCGGGCGACGCCGGTCGGCGCACCGTACTTCTCGCCGCCGTGAACCTGGGCGAGGATCGTGCACTCGGTCTTGTCGGCGGTGGAGGTGCTCGCGCCGAGGGCGGCAGCGGACTCGGAGTCCACCTTGTGGTCCTTCAGGTCCGCCTGGGTCACCAGCAGCGGGGTCAGCTCGGCGTCCGTCTTGCCCTTGGCCGCCGGGGCGGAGCTCGCGGACTTCTCCGCCGGCTTGTCCGCTCCCTTCGCGTCCTCCTTGCCGCCGTCCGAGCCGCAGGCCGTGGCCAGCAGCGCCAGCGAGAGGGCCGACGCGGTCATGACAGAACGGCGGACGAGGGTGCTGCGCATGTGTGGATCTCCCCTGTGAGTGAAGCGGACGGCCGGGCCGATCACGGGCCGCCCTGGCAGGGGACGGACCCCGGCGGGCGCGTAGATCACCAACCTACGGGCCGGAATCCCAGCCTCCGCCCCTGTCGACGCCCCGTACCGGGATCGTGACGGCCGTGAGACCTGCCCTCGCCCCAATCGCAACCGCCTCCCGTACAACCCCCGGCCCACCCCACCACGACACGCCGGGCGGCGCCCCCGCGCCGGCCCGGGGCGCACCCCGGAGGCCCCTGCCCCACCGCGCGCCGCGCACCCACGTGACCTTCCCCACGGCCCACGCACCCCACCGAACGCCGACAATGAACCTGTGATCACTTCGCCGCCACGAAGCGGAACCGACCGGCGCCGGCCCGAGGCGTCGCCGTACGTAGACCTCACCCGCGAGGAGTGGAGCGCCCTGCGCGAGCGCACCCCGCTCCCCCTCACCGCGGAGGAGGTCGAGAAGCTCCGCGGCCTGGGCGACGTCATCGACCTCGACGAGGTCCGGGACGTCTACCTCCCGCTGTCCCGCCTCCTCAACCTCTACGTCGGCGCCACCAGCAACCTCCGCGGCGCCCTCAACACCTTCCTCGGCGACGCCGGCAACGGCCACGGCGCCCAGCGCGGCACCCCCTTCGTCATAGGGGTCGCCGGGAGCGTCGCCGTCGGCAAGTCCACGGTGGCCCGCCTCCTCCAGGCCCTGCTGGCCCGCTGGCCCGAGCACCCCCGGGTGGAACTCGTCACCACCGACGGCTTCCTCTACCCGATGCGCGAGCTCCAGGAGCGCGGACTCACCTCCCGCAAGGGCTTCCCCGAGTCCTACGACCGGCGCGCCCTGACCCGCTTCGTCGCCGACATCAAGGCGGGCAAGGACGAGGTCACCGCACCCGTCTACTCCCACCTGATCTACGACATCGTGCCCGACGAACGGCTCGTGGTCCGCCGCCCCGACATCCTGATCGTCGAGGGCCTGAACGTCCTCCAGCCCGCCCTGCCCGGCAAGGACGGCCGCACCCGGGTCGGCCTCGCCGACTACTTCGACTTCAGCGTGTACGTGGACGCCCGCCCCGAGGACATCGAGCTCTGGTACCTCAACCGGTTCCGCAAGCTCCGCGAGACCGCCTTCCAGAACCCCTTCTCGTACTTCCGCAAGTACACCCAGGTCTCCGAGGAGGAGGCCATGGACTACGCCCGCACCATGTGGCGCACCATCAACCGGCCCAACCTGCTGGAGAACGTGGCCCCCACCCGCGGCCGCGCCAACCTCATCATCCGCAAGGGCCCCGACCACAAGGTGCGCCGCCTGAGCCTGCGCAAGCTCTGATCCGTCACCCGGCCCCCGTAGGGTGCGGCCCATGCTGCACCTGAGGATGATCACTCCGACCGACCGCACGGAGGCCGTGGTCCGGCTCCTGGAGAGCACGGTCGGCACCACCCACCTGGCCGTGATCCCCGGCGCGGCCCGCGACCCCGCCGGAGACCTCGTCCTGTGCGACGCGGCCCGCGAGTCCGGGGACACCCTCCTGCACGGCCTGCGGGAGCTCGGCATCGACCGGGACGGCTCCATCGCCGTGGAGAACATCGACATCTCGCTGTCGGTGCGGGCGGACCGCGCCGAGAAGGAAGCCCCCGGCGAGGGCGCCGACGCCGTGCTCTGGGAACAGCTGACCGAGGCCACCCACGAGGAGTCCACGCTCAGCTTCACCTACACGGCGTTCATGGTCCTGGCCACGATGATCGCCGCCTGCGGTGTGGTCCTGGACAACGCGGTGCTGATCGTGGGCGCCATGGCCGTGGGCCCCGAGTTCGGCCCCATCGCGGGCGTCTGCACCGGACTGGTGCGCCGGGCCCCCCGTCTGGCCGTCCGCTCCCTGACCGCCCTGCTCATCGGCTTCGCCCTGGCCATGGCCGCCACCACCCTGTTCACCCTGGTGATGGACGCCCTGGGGTTGTTCCAGGAGGAGATGCTGGCCGACGACCGGCCCAACACCAGCTTCATCTGGCAGCCGGACCCCTTCTCCTTCGTGGTCGCGCTGCTCGCCGGGGCCGCCGGAGTGCTCTCCCTGACCTCGGCGAAATCGGGGGCCCTGGTCGGCGTGGCCATCTCGGTGACGACCGTCCCGGCCGCCGCCAACGCCGCCGTGGCCCTCGGCTACGGGGACGTGGCCCAGATGTGGGGCTCCACCGAGCAGCTGCTGATCAACCTCGGCGGCCTCGTCCTCGCGGGCCTGCTGACCCTGTACGCGCAGCGGCTGCTGTGGCGCACCCAGCGCGGCCGGTGGCGGCGCCCGGCCCGCGCCCGACGGGGCCCGTCCGCGCCGTGACACGGGCCGGGGCCCGGACCCCCGAAAGGGTCCGGGCCCCGGCCACGGAACGGTGTGGGCGGACGGCTCAGCCCAGGGCGGTCTTCACCGCGTCGGCCAGCCGGCCCGCCACGGACCGGGCCTGCTCGATGTCCGCGGCCTCCACCATGACCCGCACCAGCGGCTCGGTGCCCGAGGGCCGCAGCAGCACCCGGCCGGTGGAACCCAGCTCGCGCTCGGCGTCGGCCACGGCCGCCGCCAGCTCGCCGGAGGTGCCCACCCGGGACTTGTCCACGTCGGGCACGTTGATCAGGATCTGCGGCAGCCGGTTCATGACGGCGGCCAGCTCGGCCAGCGGCCGGCCGGTGGCGGCCACGCGGGCGGCCAGCAGCAGACCGGTGAGGGTGCCGTCGCCGGTGGTCGCGTGGTCCAGGATGATGACGTGCCCGGACTGCTCGCCGCCGAGGGCGTAGCCGTTCTCCTTCATCGACTCCAGCACGTACCGGTCGCCGACCGCGGTCTGCACCAGCTCGATGCCCGCGGCCTCCATGGCCAGCTTGAAGCCGAGGTTGGACATGACGGTGGCGACCACCGTGTCCTGCCGCAGCTGACCGGCCTCGCGCAGCGCCAGGGCCAGCACCGACAGGATCTGGTCCCCGTCGATCTCGTTGCCCCAGTGGTCCACGGCCAGGCAGCGGTCGGCGTCACCGTCGTGGGCGATGCCCAGGTCGGCGCCGTGCTCGACGACGGCCTGCTTCAGCAGGTCCAGGTGGGTGGAGCCGCAGCCCTCGTTGATGTTGAGGCCGTCGGGCTGCGCGCCGATGGTGACGATCTCGGCGCCGGCCCGCGCGAACGCCTCCGGGGAGACCCGCGCGGCCGCGCCGTGCGCCTCGTCCAGGACCACCTTCAGGCCGTCCAGCCGGTTCGGGAGCGCGCCCATCAGGTGCGCGACGTACTTCTCGGCGCCCTCGGTGTAGTCGCTGACCCGACCCACGCCGCCACCGGTGGGGCGGTCCCAGGGAGCGCCGGTGCGGTGCTCCTCGTAGACCGACTCGATCCGGTCCTCCAGCTCGTCGGCCAGCTTGTGGCCGCCGCGGGCGAAGAACTTGATGCCGTTGTCGGGCATGGCGTTGTGGCTGGCGGAGAGCATCACGCCGAGGTCGGCGCCCAGCGCACCGGTGAGATACGCCACCGCCGGGGTGGGCAGCACACCGACGCGCAGGACGTCCACGCCCGCGCTCGCGAGACCGGCGACGACCGCGGCCTCCAGGAACTCGCCCGAGGCCCGCGGGTCGCGACCGACCACCGCGGTGGGGCGGTGCCCCTCGAAGGTGCCCGCTTCCGCGAGCACGTGGGCGGCCGCCACGGAGAGGCCGAGGGCGAGCTCAGCCGTCAGATCCGCATTGGCGACACCGCGTACACCGTCCGTACCGAAGAGTCGTCCCACTGGTGTCCTCCGAGTTACCGAGAATCGAGTGCTTTGAGACAGATATACGTCGCTTTTGGCGATAAACGAACCGCCCCGGCAGCACAGTGCGTGCCGCCGGGGCGGATTCGTGCAGACAAGCAGGCGGAGATTAGCGCTTGCTGTACTGCGGGGCCTTGCGAGCCTTCTTGAGACCGGCCTTCTTGCGCTCGACCGCACGGTCGTCGCGGGAGAGGAAGCCGGCCTTCTTCAGCGGGGCGCGGTTGTTGTCCACGTCGGCCTCGTTGAGGGCGCGGGCCACGCCGAGGCGCAGGGCACCGGCCTGCCCGGAGACGCCGCCACCCGCGATGCGGGCGATGACGTCGTAACGGCCGTCGAGCTCGAGCACCTTGAAGGGCTCGTTGACTTCCTGCTGGTGCACCTTGTTGGGGAAGTAGTCCTCAAGGGTGCGACCGTTGATCTTCCACTTGCCGGTGCCCGGGACGATCCGGACGCGGGCGATGGCGTTCTTGCGACGGCCCAGGCCGGCGGCCGGCTGCGGGTCGCCGAAGCGGGACGCCAGGGACTCGGAGGTGTACTCGCCCTCGACGGGCACCTCGGACTCGAAGGTGGTGACCTCGGCGTAGGTCTCTTCGCCCTCGAGGGGGGTCTCAACAGTGGTCTCGGCCACGATGCTCCTCAGATTCTTTTTCGTCTTAGGGGGTGGCCGGAACTACTGCGCGACCTGGGTGATCTCGAACGGCACCGGCTGCTGGGCAGCGTGGGGGTGCTGGTCGCCCGAGTAGACCTTCAGCTTCGAGAGCATCTGACGGCCCAGGGTGTTCTTGGGGAGCATGCCCTTGACGGCCTTCTCCACGGCCTTCTCCGGGTTGTCACGGAGCAGGTCGTCGTAGCGGACCGAACGCAGACCACCCGGGTAGCCGGAGTGGCGGTACGCCATCTTCTGCGCCGCCTTGTTGCCGGACAGGTGGACCTTGTCGGCGTTGACGATGATGACGAAGTCGCCCATGTCCATGTGGGGGGCGTAGGTCGGCTTGTGCTTGCCCCGCAGGAGGGCAGCGGCCTGGGTCGCCAGACGGCCGAGGACAACGTCCTGGGCGTCGATGACGAGCCACTGGCGCGAGATGTCGCCGGGCTTGGGGCTGAACGTACGCACGCGTATGCCTTCGCTTCTTCAGTGGTGGTTCGCTCCCAAGGGCGCGAGCCCACGGGAACGGGTCCTGACAGGGTCACCACGGACGATCACGACAGCCCTGGTGCACGCCGGGGACGCAACCCGTGTACACCGCTGGTCATCGGCCCGGTGGACCGGCGTAAGGCCCTTTCACGTGAGAATGAGCAAGCCAATACGCATAACGAACCAGCAGGATACCCGCGGTGCCCCGGACGGGTCAAAACGCCGTTCGAGTCCCCGCGTCTGCGGGCCCGACGGCGCTCGCGGCTCCTGCCGTTCGTCTGTACACCAGACTAACCCGGCCGCGACCCGCGCACTCCCGCATCACCACCACGGCCAGCACCACCAGGGTGGCGCAGTCCCGGAACGCCCGCCGGTGCGCGGTGTCCACCACCGGCCACGGCACCCCCGCCGCCTGCGGCAGCAGCCCCGCCCAGAACCACCCCGACCGCGGCACCGACCCCGCCCGCACCCCCGAGGCCAGCAGCAGCGGCAACACCACCAGCAGGTAGTGGTCGAAGGACGGCCGGGAGACCAGGAAGGCGCTCAGCATCACCGCCGCGGCCGTCTCCGCCAACCGCAGCTCCTCGGACTCCCCCGGCCCCGCCGGACGCCGCCACCGCCGCCGCGCGCACCACAACCCCGCCCCCGCCAGGGCCCCCGCCACGGACACCGCCACCGGGACGGGCACCCCCAGCCGCGGCAGCACCGCCACCGGCGAGGCGTCCCACACCAGCGCGAAGGCGTCCTGCCCCCGCAACAGGAACGGCAGCGTCCGGGTCAGGAACAGCTCCGGCTCCGGCATCAGCAGCGCCCCCAGCAGCGAGGCCCCCGCGGGCACCGCCACCAGCAGCGCCAGCCCCCGCCGGGCCCGTGCCAACAGGAACAGCACCGCCAGCGGCACCAGCATCGGCTTGCAGGCCACCGCCAGCCCCGCCACCGCCCCGGCCGCCGCCCACCGCCCCCGTCGGGCCAGCAGCAGCACCACCGGCAGCGCCGCCACCGCCACGCACGTCCAGTTCCCCAGCTGCACGAGGTTCGCGTACGGCCGGAACACCAGCGCCCCCAGCCCCGCCCCGGCCACCGCGAACCGCGAACCCGGCGGCACCCCGAACAGCCGCAGCGCCCCCCACCAGCCCGCCAGCACCAGCCCCGAGGACACCAGCGGCACCGCCCACCGCAGCACCGGCCACGGCAGCAGCGCCTCCGGCACCGCCGCCAGCACCGCGCTCGGCAGGTACAGGAACCGCTCGTCCGCGTACGGGGACTCCCCCGCCAGCACCGCCCGGGCCGCCTTCACCACGAAGGCGTTGTCCATCCCCCCGTCGGAGCGCCGCGCCCCCGCCGCCAGGGCCGTCCCCAGCAGCGCGACCGCACACCCGATCCACCAGGACCGGGGGGCCGGGCGCAGCAGCCCCGCCCGCAGCCGGCGGCCCGCCGCGGCCCGTCCGTCCCGGTGGCCGGCCACCGCCCGGCGGGCCCGACCGAGGCCCCGGGGCAGGCGCCCGGACGCGTTCCGGAACACGGTCCGGCTCCCGGAGCGCACCGCCACTGCCGATCCTCCCGATCCGGACCGGCGGGGGCCGTCCCCCGCCGCACGGCGCCGGCGGACGGCCCGCGGGCTCAGCGCTCGCGCACGACCCGCCGCTCGTCCCAGACCGGCTCCGTGGTCTCTCGTACCACGCCGTCGGAACCGAACACGAGGTAGCGGTCGAAGGACCGGGCGAACCAGCGGTCGTGGGTGACGCACAGGACGGTGCCCTCGTACGCCTCCAGCCCGTCCTGCAGGGCCTCCGCGGACTCCAGGTCCAGGTTGTCGGTGGGCTCGTCCAGGAGCAGGGCCGTCGTACCCGCCAGCTCCAGCAGCAGGATCTGGAAACGGGCCTGCTGCCCGCCGGAGAGCCGGTCGAAGGGCTGGTCTCCCTGCCGCTCCAGCTCGTACCGGCGCAGCACCGACATGGCCCCGCCCCGGTCCTTGGAGTGCTCCGTCCACAGGATGTCCACGAGGGTGCGGCCGAAGAGCTCCGGGTGCGCGTGGGTCTGCGCGAAGTGCCCCGGGACCACCCGGGCACCCAGCTTCCACTCACCCTCATGAGCGACCTGCTCGCCCGCGAGCAGCCGAAGGAAGTGCGACTTGCCGGAGCCGTTGGAGCCGAGCACGGCCACCCGCTCCCCGTAGAACACCTCCAGGTCGAAGGGCTTCATCAGGCCCTTCAGCTCCAGGCCCTTCGCGGTCACCGCGCGCACTCCGGTGCGCCCGCCGCGCAGCCGCATCGTGATCTCCTGCTCCCGCGGCGGCTCCGGCGGCGGACCGGCCTCCTCGAACTTCCGGAGCCGGGTCTGCGCGGCCGCGTACCGGGAGGCCATCTCGTGGCTGACCGCGGCGGCCTGTCGGAGCGTCACCACCAGCTTCTTCAGCTGGGCGTGCTTCTCCTCCCAACGCCGCTTCAGCTCCTCGAAGCGGGCGAAGCGCTCCTTGCGGGCCTCGTGGAAGGTGTCGAACCCGGCACCGTGCACCCACACGTCCGAACCGTCCACCCCCGGCTCCACGCTGACGATCTTCTGTGCGGCCCGGGACAGCAGCTCACGGTCGTGGGAGATGAACAGCACGGTCTTGCGGGTGGCGCGGAGCTGGTCCTCCAGCCACCGCTTGCCCGGCACGTCGAGGTAGTTGTCCGGCTCGTCGAGCAGCAGGACCTCGTCCGGACCGCGCAGCAGCGCCTCCAGCACCAGCCGCTTCTGCTCGCCGCCGGAGAGCGTCCGCACCTCGCGGAACTGCGCCTTGTCGTAGGGGATGCCGAGCGCGGCCGTGGTGCACACGTCCCACAGGGTCTCGGCCTCGTAGCCCTGCACGTCGGCCCAGTCGCTGAGGGCCTGCGCGTACCTCATCTGCGCGGCCTCGTCGTCCACCGTCATGATCAGGTGCTCGGCCTCGTCCACGGCCTTCGCGGCCGTCCGGATCCGCGGCTGGGCCACCGACACCAGCAGGTCGCGCACCGTGGTCTCGTCCCGTACGGAGCCCACGAACTGCGACATCACCCCGAGTCCGCCGCTGACGGTCACCGAGCCGCCGTGGGGCTGGAGCTCCCCGGCGATCAGCTTCAGCAGGGTGGTCTTGCCCGCGCCGTTGGCGCCGACCAGCGCCACCACCGAGCCCTCCCCCACCCGGAAGGAGGCGTCGGCCAGCAGCACGCGCCCGTCCGGCAGGTAGTAGTCGAGGTGTCCGGCTTCGAGATGTCCCATGTCCGCATTGTGGCCGCCGCGCCCGCATCCGCCCAAGCGGGTTTCCCCGACCCCGGCCCGCGCCCCCTCACCCGCTGCCTAGGCTGGGCCGCATGAGTCTTGGGGAGGGGCCCACCGGGCCGTACGCGGCCACGCCCGACTGGGAGGCCCTGGCCGAGGAGACGGCCCGTCGGGACCGCCGGCGGAGGCTGCTGCTGCGGGGCGGGGCCGCGGCGGCCGTCGGCGCGGTCGCCGTGCTCGTCGCGGTGCTGCTGCTCGGCGGCGGGGCACCGCGGGACACCGCCCCCGCCGCCGGGCCCGCCGGCTCCTCCCCGGCCGCGGTCCCCGCCTTCCCCTCCGCCCCGCCGGGCGGGCCGCACCCGCTGGAGTTCCTCCGCGACGAGCGGCGCGACCGGGCCCCCTTCACCGCCGCCGCCGTGTTCCCGGACCGCAGCACCGAGATCGACGACCGGACCTACCGGCGGACCGCCGCGGACACCACCACCGGCTGCGCGAAGGCCGCCTCCCCGGCCGTGGCGGCCGTCCTGGCCCGGCACGGCTGCCGGAGCCTGGTCCGCGCCACCTACCAGCGCAAGGGGGTCGCGACCACCGTCGGCGTGCTGGCCTTCCCGGACGCCGGCCGCGCCGCGGGCGCGAAGGCGGACCTGCCGGGCCCGCTCAGCGCCCTCCAGCCCGCGAAGGGGCCCCGGGCCTGTACCGCGGGCACGGTCTGCCGCCGCACCGCCAACAGCTACGGCCGCTTCGTGTACGTCACCCTGTCCGGCTTCCAGGGCGGCAAGGGCGTCACCCGCGAGGACCGGTCCGTGTACGCGGCGGGCGACGACCTCGCCGAGTACGCCTTCCAGCGGATCCTGGCCCGCGGCCGCTCCCTCGCCCCGGCGTCCCCGGCCCCCTGACGCGGGCCCGGCCGGGACCGGCCTCACGCCCACCCCGCCGGCCCGCCCCGCTCAGCAGCAGCCGGCGCCCGTGATCCCGCCCGGCAGGGTGCGCACGTTCCTGGCCTCACGGTTGCGCGCGGCCAGCAGCTCGTCGGCCGGGTAGCCGACCTCCTCCAGGGTCAGCCCGTGCGGCCGCACCACGTGCACCGCGGAGTCCCGGACCCCGGCGGCCAGCACCTTGCCCGGCCAGTCCACCGGCCGGTGCCCGTCGCCCACGTACAGCAGGGCGCCCACCAGGGAGCGGACCATGTTGTGGCAGAAGGCGTCGGCGCGCACCGTCGCGGTGACCACGCCGTCCTCGCCCCGCTCCCAGCTCAGCTGCTGGAGGGTGCGGATGGTCGTGGCGCCCTCGCGCTTCTTGCAGTACGCGGCGAAGTCGTGCTCGCCGAGGAGGTCCCGCGAGGCGGCGTTCATGGCGGCCACGTCCAGCGGCCAGTCGTGCCACAGCACGTGTCCGCGGCGCAGCGGGTCCACGCCGCCCTTGTGGTCCCCGACCCGGTAGGCGTAGCGGCGCCAGATCGCCGAGAAGCGGGCGTTGAAGCCCGCGGGCGCGGCGGCGACCCGCCACACCCGGACGTCGTGCGGGAGCCGGCCGGCGAGCCGCCGCAGCAGCTTGTCCTCGTGCTCGGCCCAGACCGCCTCGGGCAGGTCCAGGTGGGCGACCTGCCCCCGGGCGTGGACCCCGGCGTCGGTGCGCCCGGCCACGGTCAGGTCCACCGGGTCGGCCAGTCGCATCACCGTCCGCAGGGCGGATTCCAGTTCGCCCTGTACGGTCCGCCGCGCGGTCTGCTTCGCCCAGCCGGAGAAGTCCTTGCCGTCGTACGACAGGTCCAGCCGCACCCGGACGAACCCGGGCTCCACCTCGTCACTCACCCGTGAATCCTCTCAGAAGATGCGGAACGGGCCCGCCCCCCGGAGGGGACGGGCCCGTTCAGTGCCTTACGGCGAGACCGGGGGGGCTTCAGCCCTCCTTGGTCTCCTCGACCGGCGCCTCGGTGGTCTCGGCGGCCGCGTCGGCCTCCTTGACGGCACGCTTGGTGGCGGCCTCGGCCTCGTCGACGGTCGCCTTCTTGGCGATCTCGCCCTCGACCAGCTCGATCACGGCCATCGGGGCGTTGTCGCCACGACGGTTGCCGATCTTGGTGATGCGGGTGTAGCCACCCGGACGCTCGGCGTAGCGCGGGGCGATCTCGGTGAAGAGGGCGTGGACGATGCCCTTGTCCGTGATCGACTGCAGCACCTGGCGACGGTTGTGGATGTCGCCCTTCTTGGCCTTGGTGATCAGACGCTCGGCGACCGGACGCAGGCGGCGGGCCTTGGCCTCGGTCGTCGTGATGCGGCCGTGCTCGAAGAGGGACTTCGCGAGGTTCGCGAGGAGCAGCTTCTCGTGCGCGGCGCTGCCGCCCAGACGGGCACCCTTGGCGGGACGCGGCATGGTGTTTCTCCTTGTGTGCTGCACCGGCCGTACCAGGTACCGGTGTCAGTCCCCTTCCGCTTTTGCGGGAGGGGTGTACGGGGGGCCGTGGAGCCCCCCGCAAGCCTTGATCAGTACTGCTCGGTCTCGACGAAGCCGGCGTCGGCGTCGTCGTCCGCGCCGAACGCGTCGGCGGCGGCGGTCGGGTCGAACCCGGGCGGGCTGTCCTTCAGGGCCAGGCCCATGCCGGCGAGCTTCGCCTTGACCTCGTCGATCGACTTCGCACCGAAGTTGCGGATGTCGAGCAGGTCGGCCTCGGAGCGGGCCACGAGCTCACCCACGGAGTGGATGCCCTCGCGCTTGAGGCAGTTGTAGGAGCGGACCGTGAGCTCCAGCTCCTCGATCGGCAGCGCCAGGTCGGCGGCCAGGGCGGCGTCCGTGGGGGACGGGCCCATGTCGATGCCCTCGGCGTCGATGTTGAGCTCGCGCGCCAGGCCGAACAGCTCGACCAGGGTCTTGCCGGCGGACGCCATGGCGTCACGCGGGCGCATGGCCTGCTTGGTCTCGACGTCGACGATGAGCTTGTCGAAGTCGGTGCGCTGCTCGACTCGGGTCGCCTCGACCTTGTAGGTGACCTTGAGGACCGGGCTGTAGATGGAGTCGACCGGGATGCGGCCGATCTCCTGGCCCAGCTGCTTGTTCTGGACGGCGGAGACGTAGCCGCGACCGCGCTCGACGGTCAGCTCCATCTCCAGCTTGCCCTTGCCGTTGAGGGTGGCGAGGACCAGGTCCGGGTTGTGCACCTCGACACCGGCCGGCGGGGCGATGTCCGCGGCGGTGACCAGGCCGGGGCCCTGCTTGCGCAGGTACATCACGACCGGCTCGTCGTGCTCCGAGGAGACGACGAGCTGCTTGATGTTGAGGATCATGTCCGTGACGTCTTCCTTGACGCCCGGCACGGTGGTGAACTCGTGCAGGACGCCGTCCACGCGGATGCTGGTGACAGCGGCACCCGGGATGGAGGACAGGAGGGTACGGCGCAGGGAGTTGCCGAGGGTGTAGCCGAAGCCCGGCTCCAGCGGCTCGATCACGAACCGCGAGCGGTACTCGTCGACGACCTCTTCGGTCAGCGAAGGACGCTGAGCGATAAGCATGTGTGTTCCTTCAGTCGTGGACGCCCACTATTTGACGCCCGACGGGACCGCCGCGGAAGCGGCGGGTCTTGCAAGGGTACGGGCGGCACGCCCCCCGGAGGGGTCGTGCCGCCCGGAACCTCGGCTCAGTGCGTGGAAACGCGCGGGCCCGACCCGAGGGTCAGACGCGGCGGCGCTTCGGCGGACGGCAGCCGTTGTGCGGGGTGGGGGTGACGTCCTGGATCGAACCGACCTCGAGGCCCGTGGCCTGGAGGGAGCGGATCGCGGTCTCACGGCCGGAGCCGGGACCCTTGACGAAGACGTCGACCTTGCGCATGCCGTGCTCCTGCGCGCGACGGGCAGCCGACTCGGCGGCCATCTGCGCGGCGAAGGGGGTGGACTTGCGCGAGCCCTTGAAGCCGACGTGGCCGGCGGAGGCCCAGGAGATCACGTTGCCGGTCGGGTCCGTGATGGACACGATCGTGTTGTTGAACGTGCTCTTGATGTGCGCGTGGCCGTGAGCGACGTTCTTCTTTTCCTTGCGGCGCACCTTCTTGGCAGCGCCCTGACGACCCTTGGGGGGCATCTCTTACTCCTACAGGGAGGTGGTCGGTCCTACAGCGCAAGACCGCTGGAAAGCGAGTCCGCTGAGGACTACTTCTTGCCCGGCTTCTTCTTGCCGGCGATCGCGCGACGCGGGCCCTTGCGGGTACGGGCGTTCGTGCTGGTGCGCTGACCGTGAACCGGGAGGCCGCGACGGTGGCGGATGCCCTGGTAGCACTGGATCTCGATCTTGCGGCGGATGTCGCCCTGGATCTCGCGGCGGAGGTCGCCCTCGGTGCGCAGGTTGGCGTCCACGTACTCGCGGATCTTGACCAGGTCCTCTTCGGCCAGGTCACGAACGCGGGTGCTGGGGTTCACGCCGGTGGCGTCGAGGATCTCCTCGGAACGGGTGCGCCCGATACCGAAGACGTAGGTGAGTGCAACCACCACGCGCTTTTCGCGCGGGATGTCAACACCGGAAACGCGTGCCATTCAATGGCTCCTGTGTGTTCGGGGGTCTTCAGCAAAGCCACTCCCGATCCGCCGTATGAGGTACAGATCGGGTCTCCGGCCCCCGCCGGAGGTGCCGCCGACCCCGGAAGGGGGCTGGGCGGGCTCTGCGTATGTACGAGTGTTGCGTCGCGCGAAGAACTGCGAAATGCAGGTCGGTCGGCGTGCGTCAGCCCTGGCGCTGCTTGTGGCGCAGGTTGTCGCAGATGACCATGACCCGGCCGTGACGGCGGATCACCTTGCACTTGTCGCAGATCTTCTTGACGCTCGGCTTGACCTTCATGTGGGTGAGGTTCTCCGGGTCAGTGCCACCACCCCGCGGAGCGGGGCGCGGGGGCAAGATCTACTTGTATCGGTAGACGATCCGGCCACGCGTCAGGTCGTAGGGAGAGAGCTCCACGACGACCCGGTCATCCGGGAGGATACGGATGTAGTGCATCCGCATCTTTCCGCTGATGTGCGCGAGGACCTTGTGACCGTTCTGGAGCTCCACCTTGAACATCGCGTTCGGGAGGGACTCGATCACGGTGCCCTCGATCTCGATGGCACCTTGCTTCTTGGCCACGCTTCGCCTTTCGAATCGGCTACCTTGATCAGCTCCCCGCAGGCACGAAGACATGCGGATGCAAAGGAGCCGACGAGTCAGTCTACGTCAGGGCACCCAGAAAGACGAATCCGGAAAGTTTGCCCCACAGCGTAGATCATTAACCGAGCGGGCCCGAGCGAGGCCCGGGCCCGCAGCCGGCACCACGCCAACGGGTCCGGGGCCGTCGTGATGCCGTACTCGGCCGGCTTCCCCTTGCCGCAGACCACTCCCCCACGCCACCCTCGCAGCCTCGGCGCCCCGGGGGCGCCTCACCGCTTCGCGCGGCTGCGCCGGACTCCGCCCGGCGGAAACCCGCGACCCGAGGCCTCAGCCCAACGGGTCCGGGGCCGTCGTGATGCCGTACTCGGCCGGCTTCGCCTTGCCGCAGACCACTCCCCCACGCCACCCTCGCAGCCTCGGCGCCCCGGGGGCGCCTCACCGCTTCGCGCGGCTGCGCCGGACTCCGCCCGGCGGGAACCCGCGACCCGAGGTCTCAGCCCAACGGGTCCGGGGCCGTCGTGATGCCGTACTCGGCCAGCTTCGCCTTGCCGCAGTCGGGGGCCGTGAGGACCAGCGGGCCCTCTTCGGTCAGGGCCACCGAGTGCTCCCAGTGCGAGGACCAGGTGCCGTCCGTGGTGACGACCGTCCAGTCGTCCGCCAGGACCTCGGTCTTCGCGGTGCCCAGCGAGACCATCGGCTCGATGGCCAGGCACAGGCCGGGGACCAGCTTCACGCCCTTGCCCCGCTTGCGGGAGACGTAGTTCAGCAGGTGCGGGTCCATGTGCATCTCGGTGCCGATGCCGTGGCCGCCGTAGTCCTCGACGATCCCGTACTTGCCGAGGCTGTGGTCACCGAGCGCCGGCCGCGGCTGCCGCTTGATGGAGGACTCGATGGCCTTGGAGATGTCCACGAGCCGGTTCCCGGCCTTCATGGCGGCGATCCCGGCCCACATGGACTCCTCGGTCACCCGGGAGAGGTCCAGGAGCTCGGGCGCGTGCCCGGTGCCCACGAAGGCCGTGTAGGCGGCGTCCCCGTGCCAGCCGTCCACGATGGCGCCGGCGTCGATGGAGATGACGTCCCCGTCCTTGAGGACGGTCTTGTCGTCGGGGATGCCGTGCACGACGACCTCGTTCACCGAGGTGCAGATCGTGGCGGGGAAGCCGCCGTAGCCGAGGAAGTTCGACTTGGCCCCGTGGTCCGCGATGACCTTGCGGGCGACCATGTCCAGGTCCCGGGTGGTGGCGCCGGGCACGGCGGCCTCACGGGTCGCCGCGTGGATGGCGGCGACGACCAGCCCCGCCTCGCGCATCTTCGCGATCTGCTCCGGGGACTTGATCTGGACCATGCTGCCTCTTGCCTCTCGTACGGACGCCTCGTGCGGAACGCCTCTGCTCAACAGTACGGCCGCGGCGTCCGGAGGACACCGCGGCCGTACGGGGCTACTGCGGTACTACTTCTTGAGGGCTTCCATCGCGCGCTGCGTGACGTCCTGCACCTCGCCGAGGGCCGAGATCGTCACCAGCAGGCCCTGGGCCTTGTAGTAGTCGATGATCGGCTCGGTCTGCGTGTGGTAGACCTCCAGCCGGTTGCGCACCGTGTCCTCGGTGTCGTCACCGCGCTGGTAGAGCTCGCCGCCGCACTGGTCGCAGACGCCGTCCGCCTTCGGCGGGGCGTAGGAGACGTGGAAGACGTGCGAGGAGTCCTTGCGGCAGATCCGGCGGCCCGCGATGCGCTTGACCACCTCGTCCTCCTCGACCTCCAGGTCGAGGACCGCGTCGAGCTTCATGCCCGAGGCGCGCAGCATCTCGTCCAGGGCCTCGGCCTGGGACACGTTCCGCGGGAAGCCGTCCAGCAGGAAGCCGTTGACGGCGTCCGGCTGCTCCATGCGGTCCTTGGCCATGCCGATGGTCACCTCGTCGGGGACGAGGTCACCGGCGTCCATGTACGCCTTGGCCTTCAGACCGAGCTCGGTGCCCTGGCTGATGTTGGCGCGGAAGAGGTCGCCCGTGGAGATGTGCGGGATCGACAGGTTCTTGGCGAGGAACGCGGCCTGCGTTCCCTTGCCAGCCCCGGGAGGCCCGACGAGGACGATTCGCATCAGCGGAGGAACCCTTCGTAATTGCGCTGCTGGAGCTGGCTCTCGATCTGCTTCACGGTCTCCAGACCCACACCCACGATGATCAGGATGCTCGTCCCGCCGAAGGGGAAGTTCTGGTTCGCGCCGAAGCCCGCCAACGCCATCGTCGGCACAAGAGCGATGAGACCCAGGTACAGCGACCCCGGCCAGGTGATCCGGTTGAGCACGTAGCTCAGGTACTCGGCAGTGGGTCGGCCGGCCCGGATGCCCGGGATGAACCCACCATACTTCTTCATGTTGTCCGAGACTTCCTCCGGGTTGAACGAGATCGCCACGTAGAAGAACGCGAAGAACACGATCAGGAAGAAGTAGGCCGCGATGTAGTACGGGTGGTCACCCTTGACGAAGTGCTTCTGGATCCAGACGGCCCAGCCTGCCTGGGAGTTGCTGAACTGGACGATCAGCGCCGGGATGTACAGCAGCGACGAGGCGAAGATGACCGGGATCACACCGGCCTGGTTCACCTTGAGCGGGATGTACGTCGACGTACCCCCGTAGGCCCGACGGCCGATCATGCGCTTGGCGTACTGCACCGGGATCCGGCGCTGCGCCTGCTCGACGAAGACCACCAGGGCCACCATCGCGAGGCCCACGAGGATCACGACGCCGAACTCGACCCAGCCATCGGCGATCTTGCCCTGGAGCTTGATGGCCCACAGGGAGCCGACGAAGCCGGCGGCGATCGAGATGAACATGAGGATCGACATGCCGTTGCCGATGCCGCGGTCGGTGATGAGCTCGCCCATCCACATGACCACGCAGGTACCGGCGGTCATCGTGATGACCATGACGACCGTGGTGAAGATGGACTGGTCCGGGACGATCTGGTTCGCCACGGGGCAGCCCGAGCCCTGGAACAGCGCGCCGCTGCGGGCGGTCGCGACGAGGCCGGTGCCCTGGAGGATGGCGAGGGCGACCGTCAGATAACGCGTGTACTGCGTGATCTTCGCGGTGCCGGACTGCCCCTCCTTCTTGAGGTTCTCCAGCCTGGGGATCACCACGGTCAGCAGCTGCAGGATGATGCTCGCCGTGATGTACGGCATGATGCCGAGCGCGAAGATGGTGATCTGAAGCAGCGCACCACCGCTGAACATCTGCATCAGGCCCATGAGGCCCTGCCCGGAACCCGCCTGGTCGAGGCAGATCTGGACGTTCTTGTAGCTGACACCGGGGATCGGGATCTGCGACCCGAGCCGGTACAGCACGATGATGCCGAGTGTGAAGAGCAGCTTCTTGCGCAGGTCGGGCGTCTTGAACGCCCGGGCGAACGCGGTGAGCACGGTGCCTCCTGCGACCCCCGCGTACGCGTGAGGTGACGGTTTGGTCAGTCGGTGGTTACAGACGAGGCAGTCGCACACTGGTCGAGGGTGCAGACTGCCCGGAGATTAGCAACGCCACCTTACCCGCACGCCACCTCAGCGTGAAACATCCAGTCTGGGCCAGGGTCGGCCTTGCCCCGGCCCGTACTGCTTTCTGCGGGTGCGGCCGACCGAAATCACAGCCGAAAGTCGTAAGTCGCGTAACCCCGAAACGGGACAAGCCCGGCCGGTACCCCCCGAAAGGGGGACCGGCCGGGCTTGGCCATTCCGTGTCAGCTCGCGCCGTCCGGAACCTCCGAAGAGATTCAGACCAGCTCGGTGACGGTGCCGCCGGCGGCGGCGATCTTCTCCTTGGCGGAGCCGGAGACGGCGTCGACCGTCACCTGCAGCGCCACGGAGATCTCGCCCTGGCCCAGGACCTTGACGAGGCTGTTCTTGCGCACGGCACCGCGCTCGACGAGACCGGCCACGGTGACCTCTCCACCCTCGGGGTAGAGCTCGGCCAGCTTGGCCAGGTTCACGACCTGGTACTCCGTGCGGAACGGGTTCTTGAAGCCCTTGAGCTTCGGGAGGCGCATGTGGAGGGGCATCTGCCCACCCTCGAAGCGCTCCGGAACCTGGTAACGGGCCTTGGTGCCCTTGGTACCACGACCGGCCGTCTTACCCTTGGACGCCTCACCACGACCCACACGGGTCTTGGCGGTCTTGGCGCCCGGGGCGGGACGGAGGTTGTGGATCTTGAGCGGGTTGTTCTCCGCCATGATCAGTCGACCTCCTCAACCGTCACGAGGTGGCGGACGGTGTGCACCATTCCGCGGAACTCGGGGCGGTCCTCCTTGACGACCACGTCGTTCAGGCGCTTCAGCCCGAGCGAACGAAGGGTGTCGCGGTGGTTCTGCTTGCTACCGATGTACGACTTCGTCTGCGTGATCTTGAGGCGAGCCATTACGCACCCGCTCCCGCACGCGCACGAAGCAGAGCCGCGGGGGCGACGTCCTCGAGGGGCAGACCACGGCGAGCCGCGATCTCCTCGGGACGCTGCAGGCCCTTCAGGGCCTCCACGGTCGCGTGCACGATGTTGATCGCGTTGTCGGAGCCGAGCGACTTCGACAGGATGTCGTGAACACCGGCGCACTCGAGGACGGCGCGCACGGGGCCACCGGCGATCACACCGGTACCGGGGGAAGCAGGCTTCAGCAGGACGACGCCCGCCGCCTTCTCACCCTGGATGGGGTGGGGGATGGTGCCCTGGATACGGGGGACCTTGAAGAAGTGCTTCTTGGCCTCCTCAACACCCTTGGCGATGGCGGCCGGCACCTCCTTGGCCTTGCCGTAACCGACACCCACGGTGCCGTCACCGTCACCCACCACGACCAGCGCGGTGAAGGAGAAACGACGACCACCCTTGACAACCTTGGCGACGCGGTTGATCGCGACTACGCGCTCAACGTACGCGGTCTTCTCGGCGGCAGCAGCGCCACCGTCGCGACCCTTCCGGTCCCGCCGCTCGCCGCCACCGGCACCGCTGCCGCGGCGCTGGGGTCCAGCCATTGGATTACCTCTCTCTGTTACGTCCGTTAGTCCCGGAACCGGGGCTTAGAACTTCAGCCCGGCTTCGCGGGCGGCGTCAGCCAGAGCGGCAATGCGCCCGGCGTACCTGTTGCCACCACGGTCGAACACGACGGCCTCGACACCGGCGGCCTTGGCGCGCTCGGCGACCAGGGCGCCGACCTGCTTGGCCTGCGCGGACTTGTCGCCCTCGCCGCCACGGATCGACGCGTCCAGGTGGGACGCCGACGCCAGGGTGTGACCCTTGATGTCGTCGATCACCTGGGCGGTGATGCCGCGGTTCGAGCGGTTCACGACGAGGCGCGGACGCTCCGCCGTACCCGAGATGCTCTTGCGGATGCGGATGTGGCGGCGCGCCTTCGCAGCGCGCTTGTAAGCGTCGCCCTTGGCGATCTTCACACCGTATGCCATGGCTTTACTTACCAGCCTTTCCGACCTTGCGGCGGATGACTTCGCCCGCGTACTTGACACCCTTGGCCTTGTACGGGTCGGGCTTCCGCAGCTTGCGGATGTTGGCGGCGACCTCGCCGACCTTCTGCTTGTCGATGCCCTCGACCGAGAACTTGGTCGGCGACTCGACCTTGAAGGAGATCCCCTCGGGGGCCTCCACCAGGATCGGGTGGCTGTAGCCGAGCTGGAACTCCAGAGCGGAGCCCTTCGCGGCCACGCGGTAACCGACACCGCTGATCTCGAGCGCCTTGGTGTATCCCGTGGTCACACCGGTGATCATGTTGGCCACCAGCGTGCGGGACAGGCCGTGGAGGGCCTTGTTCTGACGCTCGTCGTTCGGACGGGTGACGTTCAGAACGCCGTCCTCGCCCTTACCGATCTCGATCGGAGCGGCAACGGTGTGCGTCAGGGAACCCTTGGAACCCTTGACGGTGACCGTGCGGCCCTCGATGGTGACGTCCACGCCGGCGGGAACCGGGATGGGGAGCTTGCCAATGCGAGACATAGCTTTTCCTCCGTTCCCGACTACCAGACGTAGGCGAGGACTTCCCCACCCACGCCCTTCTTCTGCGCCTGCTGGCCGGTCAGGAGACCGTGGGACGTGGAGATGATCGCCACGCCCAGGCCGCCGAGGACCTTCGGCAGGTTGGTGGACTTCGCGTACACGCGCAGACCCGGCTTCGAGATGCGCTTGATGCCGGCGATCGAACGCTCGCGGTTCGGCCCGAACTTCAGCTCGAGGACGAGGTTCTTGCCGACCTCGGCGTCCTCGACCTTCCAGCCGGTGATGAAACCCTCCTGCTTGAGGATTTCCGCGATGTGCGACTTGATCTTGCTGTGCGGCATCACGACGGAGTCGTGGTACGCCGAGTTAGCGTTACGCAGACGCGTGAGCATGTCTGCGATGGGGTCAGTCATGGTCATGAATCGGCCTTCGGCCTCTCTCGCCGGGGTTTCCTGTATGTGCCATCCCTCTCCCCACACAGGGGCGGGACGGGTGCGGCACGGGGACCTACGGCGTAGTAAGTCGGTAGGGCGGCGGACGCCCAACCCCACAAGCCTACGGCATGCGGGCGGGGCGGTCCGCCGTCCTGATGCTTACCGAGAGACTCCGGGAACCTCTACACCCAAGGGGTGAAGGGGTTACCAGGAGCTCTTGGTCACGCCCGGCAGCTCGCCACGGTGAGCCATCTCACGGAGGCAGACGCGGCACAGGCCGAACTTGCGGTACACAGAGTGCGGACGACCGCACCGCTGGCAACGGGTGTACGCACGCACGCCGAACTTGGGCTTGCGGGCAGCCTTCGCGATGAGAGCCTTCTTCGCCATCTCGCTTACGCCTCCTTGAACGGGAAGCCGAGGTGACGCAGAAGGGCACGGCCCTCGTCGTCGTTGGTCGCCGTGGTCACCACGGTGATGTCCATACCCCGGACACGGTCGATCTTGTCCTGGTCGATCTCGTGGAACATGACCTGCTCCGTGAGACCGAAGGTGTAGTTGCCACGGCCGTCGAACTGCTTCGGGGACAGACCGCGGAAGTCGCGGATGCGCGGCAGCGCGAGCGACAGGGTGCGGTCCAGGAACTCCCACATGCGGTCGCCACGAAGCGTGACGTGAGCACCGATCGGCTGACCCTCACGCAGCTTGAACTGCGCGATGGACTTGCGGGCCTTGGTGACGGCCGGCTTCTGACCGGTGATCGTGGTGAGGTCCTTGATGGCACCCTCGATCAGCTTGGAGTCGCGGGCGGCGTCGCCCACACCCATGTTGACCACGATCTTCACGAGGCCGGGGATCTGCATGACGTTCTCGTAGGAGAACTCCTCACGCAGCTTGCCCGCGATCTCCTCGCGGTACTTCGTCTTCAGACGCGGAGTGGTAGCCATCAGATGTCCTCACCCGTGCGCTTGGCAACGCGGATCTTGTTGCCCTCGTCGTCGAAGCGGAAACCGACGCGGGTGACGACCTTCTTGCCGTCCTTCTCCACGACCAGCTGGACGTTCGAAACGTGCACGGGGGCCTCGGTGATCACGATGCCGCCGGCCTGGTTCGGACCAGCCTTGGTGTGCTTCTTGACCCGGTTGACACCCTCGACCAGGACGCGGTTCTCAGCGGGCATGGCCTGGATGACCTTGCCCTGCTTGCCCTTGTCCTTACCGGTGATGACCTGGACCAGGTCGCCCTTCTTGATCTTCATGCTTACAGCACCTCCGGCGCGAGCGAGATGATCTTCATGAACTTCTTCTCGCGCAGCTCTCGGCCGACCGGGCCGAAGATGCGGGTGCCGCGAGGGTCGCCGTCGTTCTTCAGAATGACGGCGGCGTTCTCGTCGAAGCGGATGTACGAGCCGTCCTGGCGGCGGCGCTCCTTGACGGTGCGAACGATGACCGCCTTGACGACGTCACCCTTCTTCACGTTGCCACCGGGGATCGCGTCCTTGACGGTGGCGACGATGACGTCACCGATGCCCGCGTAGCGGCGGCCGGAGCCACCGAGAACACGGATGCAAAGGATTTCCTTGGCACCAGTGTTGTCGGCGACACGAAGCCGCGACTCCTGCTGGATCACGTCTATCTCCTGTTTGTCTGCCGGTTCCCGGCCGGGGCTTCAGCGAAGCCCCGACCGAGCCTGGCGGAACGAATCCGGGGGAAGCCCCCCGGACTGATTACTTGGCCTTCTCGAGGATCTCGACGACGCGCCACCGCTTGGTCGCGGACAGCGGACGCGTCTCCATGAGGAGAACGCGGTCGCCGATACCCGCGGCGTTGGCCTCGTCGTGCGCCTTGAGCTTGTTCGTACGGCGGATGACCTTGCCGTACAGCGCGTGCTTCACACGGTCCTCGACGGCGACGACGACGGTCTTGTCCATCTTGTCGCTGACGACCAGACCCTCACGGGTCTTGCGGAAACCGCGGTCGGCCTTCTCAGTCACGTTGTTCTCGCTCATCAGGCGCTCTCCACCGTCTCGATACCGAGCTCACGCTCGTGCATCAGGGTGTAGATGCGAGCGATGTCCTTACGGACGGACTTGAGCCGACCGTTGTTCTCCAGCTGACCCGTGGCCGCCTGGAAACGGAGCTTGAAGAGCTCCTCCTTGGCCTCACGCAGCTTGCCAACGAGTTCCTCGTTGCCCAGCTCACGCAGCTCCGACGCCTTGGTACCGGCCGCCATCACGACTCACCTGCCTCGCGCTTGACGATCCGGCACTTCATCGGCAGCTTGTGGGCCGCACGAGTCAGAGCCTCACGCGCAATCTTCTCGTTCGGGTAGGACAGCTCGAACATGACCCGGCCCGGGTGCACGTTCGCGATCCACCACTCCGGGGAACCCTTACCGGAACCCATGCGGGTCTCGGCAGGCTTCTTCGTGAGCGGGCGGTCCGGGTAGATGTTGATCCAGACCTTGCCGCCACGCTTGATGTGGCGGGTCATGGCGATACGAGCGGACTCGATCTGGCGGTTGGTCACGTACGCCGGGGTCAGCGCCTGGATGCCGTACTCGCCGAATGCCACCTCAGTGCCACCCTTGGCCATGCCGCGGCGCTTGGGGTGGTGCTGCTTGCGGTGCTTGACCCTACGAGGGATCAGCATGTCGGTCAGGCCTCCGTTCCGGTGCTCTCGGCCGGAGCGGCGGCAGCGGCCTCGGCCTTGGGGGCCTCGGCGGCAGCAGCCTGCTGCGGCTTGCGGCCACCACGGCCGCCACGCTCGCCACCGCGGCCACCACGGCCGGCGGGGCGGTCAGCGCCACCACGGGCCGGGCGGTTGCCCGCACGGGCCGCGGCGTTCTCGGCGCGGACCTCGGCGATGTTCTTGACGTCGCCCTTGTAGATCCAGACCTTCACGCCGATGCGGCCGAAGGTGGTCTTGGCCTCGAAGAAGCCGTACTCGACGTTCGCGCGCAGCGTGTGCAGCGGCACACGACCCTCGCGGTAGAACTCCGAGCGGGACATCTCGGCGCCGCCGAGACGACCGCCACACTGGATCTTGATGCCCTTGGCGCCGGCCTTCATGGCGGACTGCATGCTCTTGCGCATGGCCCGACGGAAGGAGACGCGGGAGGACAGCTGCTCGGCAACGGCCTGCGCGACGAGCTGAGCGTCGACCTCGGGGTTCTTGACCTCGAGGATGTTCAGCTGCACCTGCTTGCCGGTGAGCTTCTCGAGGTCACCGCGGATGCGGTCGGCCTCGGCGCCACGGCGGCCGATGACGATGCCCGGGCGGGCGGTGTGGATGTCCACGCGGACACGGTCACGGGTGCGCTCGATCTCAACCTTCGAGATGCCGGCGCGCTCCATGCCGGACGTCATCATCCGACGGATGGCGACGTCTTCCTTGACGTAGTCCTTGTACAGCTTGTCGGCGTACCAACGGGACTTGAAGTCCGTGGTGATACCGAGCCGGAACCCGTGCGGGTTTACCTTCTGGCCCATTACCGGGTTCCTTCCTTGCTGCTGACGACCACGGTGATGTGGGAGGTCCGCTTGCGGATCCGGTAGGCACGGCCCTGAGCACGCGGACGGAACCGCTTCAGGGTCGGGCCCTCGTCAACAAACGCCTCGCTGATGACCAGCGAGGAGGCGTCCGTGTGGTTGTAGTTGTGCGCGGCGTTGGCAATGGCGCTGTCAAGCACCTTGCCGACCGGCACAGACGCGGCCTGCGGGGCGAAACGCAGGACCGCCTGGGCCTCCGTGGCGTCCATGCCACGGATGAGGTCCACCACACGGCGGGCCTTCATGGGCGTGACGCGGATGTACCGCGCCTGGGCCCTGGCTTCCATGGTTGTCCCTTCGATGTAAGTCATTAGTCGTTCCACCCCGCGATTAGCGGCGCTTCGACTTCCGGTCGTCCTTGACGTGGCCGCGGAAGGTGCGAGTCGGCGAGAACTCGCCGAGCTTGTGGCCGACCATGGACTCGGTGACGAACACCGGGACATGGGTCTTGCCGTTGTGCACCGCGATGGTGTGACCCAGCATGCTGGGGATGATCATCGAGCGACGGGACCAGGTCTTGATGACGTTCTTGGTGCCGGCTTCGTTCTGGGCGTCCACCTTCTTTACGAGGTGGTCGTCGACGAAGGGCCCCTTCTTGAGACTGCGCGGCATCTAAACCCGCTCCTAGCGCTTCTTGTTCGTCTTGCGGCGGCGGACGATGTACTTGCTCGAAGCCTTCTTCGGCGAGCGAGTACGACCCTCCTTCTGACCCCACGGGGAGACCGGGTGGCGACCACCGGAGGTCTTGCCCTCACCACCACCGTGCGGGTGGTCAACCGGGTTCATCGCGACACCGCGGACGGTCGGGCGGACGCCCTTCCAGCGCATGCGGCCGGCCTTGCCCCAGTTGATGTTCGACTGCTCGGCGTTGCCGACCTCGCCGATCGTGGCGCGGCAGCGCACGTCGACCAGACGGATCTCACCGGACGGCATACGGAGGTGCGCCATGGCACCTTCCTTCGCCAGCAGCTGCACGGAGGCACCCGCGGAACGGGCGAACTTGGCACCGCCACCGGGACGGAGCTCGATCGCGTGGATCGTGGTACCGACCGGGATGTTGCGGAGCGCCAGGTTGTTACCGGGCTTGATGTCGGCCGTCGGGCCGTTCTCGATCCGGTCGCCCTGGTTCAGGCCGCGCGGAGCGATGATGTAGCGCTTCTCACCGTCTGCGTAGTGCAGGAGGGCGATGCGCGCGGTGCGGTTGGGGTCGTACTCGATGTGCGCGACCTTGGCCGGCACGCCGTCCTTGTCGTGACGACGGAAGTCGATCACTCGGTAGGCGCGCTTGTGTCCGCCACCCTGGTGGCGAACGGTCACACGACCGGCGTTGTTACGGCCGCCCTTGCTGTGCAGGGGACGGACCAGCGACTTCTCCGGCGTGGACCGCGTGATCTCGACAAAGTCGGCGACGCTGGAGCCACGACGGCCCGGAGTCGTCGGCTTGTACTTGCGGATACCCATTTCTCAGTCCTCGTCCGATATTCGGACCAGGGCGCTCCGTTAGGAGGCCTGGCCGAAGATGTCGATACGGTCGCCCTCGGCAAGGGTCACGATGGCGCGCTTGGTGTTGGCGCGCTTACCGAAACCGGTGCGGGTGCGCTTGCGCTTGCCCTGGCGGTTGATCGTGTTCACCCCGGCGACCTTGACCGAGAAGACCGCCTCGACGGCCTGCTTGATCTGGGTCTTGTTGGCACGGGGGTCGACGATGAACGTGTACTTGTTCTCGTCCAGCAGCGCGTAGCTCTTCTCGGAGACCACCGGGCGGACAAGGATGTCGCGCGGGTCCGTGAAGGTCTTGCTGGTGATCGTTGCCTCGGACATCAGGCCTCGTTCCCTTCGGTCTCATCGGCCTTGGGGCCAGACACGAAGGACTCGAGAGCGGCCTGGGTGAAGACCACGTCGTCGGAGACGAGCACGTCGTACGTGTTCAGCTGGCCCGGCTCCAGGATGTGCACCTGGGGCAGGTTGCGGGCGGACAGCCACGCGGCCTCGTCGGCACGCTCGACGACCAGGAGCAGGTTCTTGCGCTCCGAGATCTTGCCGAACAGCGTCTTGGCGGCCTTGGTGGAGGCGGCACCCTCGACCACGCCGGAGACGACGTGGATGCGGGAGTGACGGGCCCGGTCGGTGAGGGCACCGCGGAGGGCGGCGGCCTTCATCTTCTTCGGGGTCCGCTGCGAGTAGTCACGCGGCACGGGGCCGTGCACGACGCCACCGCCGGCGAACTGCGGCGCACGGGTCGAACCCTGACGGGCGCGGCCGGTGCCCTTCTGGCGGTACGGCTTCTTACCACCACCGCGGACCTCGCCACGACGCTTGACCTTGTGCGTACCCTGACGGGCGGCGGCCAGCTGCGCGACGACGACCTGGTGGATCAGCGGAACGCTGACCTTGGCGTCGAAGATCTCGGCCGGGAGCTCGACGGTCCCGGTCTTGTCGCCCGCGGGCGACAGAATGTCAATGGTGCTCATAGTCCTCAGGCCCCCTTGGCCGCAGTGCGGACCAGGACGAGGCCGCCGTTCGGACCAGGAACCGCGCCCTTGATGAGCAGCAGGCCCTTCTCCGCGTCAACGGCGTGAACGGTCAGGTTCTGGGTGGTGACCCGGTCGTTACCCATGCGGCCGGCCATCTTCATGCCCTTGAAGACACGACCCGGGGTGGCGCAGCCACCGATCGAGCCGGGCTTCCGGTGCACGCGGTGGGCACCGTGGGAAGCCTTGCCACCACGGAAGTTGTGGCGCTTCATGGCACCGGCGAAGCCCTTGCCCTTGCTCGTGCCCGTGACGTCAACCTTGACGCCGGACTCGAACACCTCGGCAGTGACCTCCTGGCCCAGCGTGTACTCGCTGGCGTCGGAGGTGCGGATCTCCACCAGGTGGCGGCGGGGGGTCACGTCGGCCTTGGCGAAGTGGCCCTTGAGGGGCTTGTTCACCTTGCGAGGGTCGATCTCGCCGAAGGCGATCTGGACCGACTCGTAGCCGTCGATGTCGTTGGAACGGACCTGGGTGACGACACAGGGCCCGGCCTTGACGACGGTCACCGGGACGACACGGTTGTTCTCGTCCCAGACCTGGGTCATGCCGAGCTTCTCGCCCAGGACGCCCTTGATCTGCTTAGCCATCTTCTCCGTGCCTCTCAGAGCTTGATCTCGATGTCAACGCCGGCCGGAAGGTCCAGGCGCATCAGCGAGTCAACGGTCTTGGGCGTCGGGTCGAGGATGTCGATCAGGCGCTTGTGCGTGCGCATCTCGAAGTGCTCGCGCGAGTCCTTGTACTTGTGCGGCGACTTGATGACGCAGTACACGTTCTTCTCAGTGGGCAGCGGCACCGGGCCCGCGACCGACGCACCAGTGCGGGTCACCGTCTCGACGATCTTCTTCGCCGAGGAGTCGATGACCTCGTGGTCGTAGGCCTTGAGCCGGATGCGGATCTTCTGTCCCGCCATGGCTACTAGTAGTCCTTTGTCTAGTGAAAACGCTCTGGTACTCGGTGCGCTGCGCTTCCGCGCCGCTTCTCTCCGACCCACGCGGTCGGGCGTGTCGCGCTCCCTCTGCAAAAAATCCCCATGCGGAAATTCCCTGCTTCGAGGGTTTGCGGCCCGTCCGGGTCCACGATTCGGGGGAGAAACACCCACCGAGTGCCTGGTGCGCACCCCGCCCACGCTTCCCGAAAGATTCCCGTACGTCCGCCTCTAGTGCTGCCCCAGGGGGCAGATGGAGGCGACGAGTACTGTGGGACTCGCTTCCGGTCCTCCCGGCGGGAGGCGCGCAGCATCGGTACTCAACCGAGCAACTAGAACAGTTTGCCATACCGGACACCGCGCGCGCCAATCGCGGCGGGCGAGCGTACCCCATCTCACACGAAGGAAGGGCCCCGCCCCGCCGCGGCTGCGGTGGGACGGGGCCCTTCCCTCGTGCATGGTGCTCCGAAGAGCTACCAGGTCAGAACACGAATTACTTCGTGATCTTGGTGACCTGGCCGGCGCCGACGGTCCGGCCACCCTCACGGATGGCGAACTTCAGGCCCTCCTCCATGGCGACCGGCTGGATCAGCGCGACGGTCATCTCGGTGTTGTCACCGGGCATGACCATCTCGGTGCCCTCGGGCAGGGTCACAACACCGGTCACGTCAGTCGTACGGAAGTAGAACTGCGGACGGTAGTTGTTGAAGAACGGCGTGTGGCGGCCACCCTCGTCCTTGGACAGGATGTAGGCCTGGGCCTCGAACTCGGTGTGCGGGGTGACCGAGCCGGGCTTGATGATGACCTGGCCGCGCTCGACGTCCTCGCGCTTGATGCCGCGGAGCAGCAGACCGACGTTCTCACCGGCCTGGCCCTCGTCGAGCAGCTTGCGGAACATCTCGATGCCGGTGACCGTGGTGGTGGTCTTGGCTTCCTTGATGCCGATGATGTCGACGGTCTCGTTGACCTTCAGGACACCACGCTCGATGCGACCGGTGACGACGGTGCCACGACCGGTGATCGTGAAGACGTCCTCGACGGGCATCAGGAACGGCTTGTCGGTGTCGCGCGGCGGGGTCGGGATCGACTCGTCCACGGCCTTCATGAGGCCGAGGAGCTTCTCGCCCCACTCCTTGTCGCCCTCGAGGGCCTTGAGCGCGGAGACCTGGACGACGGGAACGTCGTCGCCCGGGAACTCGTACTCGGAGAGGAGCTCGCGCACCTCGAGCTCGACGAGCTCCAGGATCTCCTCGTCGTCCACCATGTCGGCCTTGTTCAGGGCGACGACGATGTACGGAACGCCGACCTGGCGGGCCAGGAGCACGTGCTCCTTGGTCTGCGGCATCGGGCCGTCGGTGGCGGCGACCACGAGGATGGCGCCGTCCATCTGCGCGGCACCGGTGATCATGTTCTTGATGTAGTCCGCGTGACCCGGGCAGTCGACGTGGGCGTAGTGACGCGCCTCGGTCTGGTACTCGACGTGCGCGATGGAGATGGTGATACCGCGCTGGCGCTCCTCAGGAGCCTTGTCGATCTGGTCGAAGGCCGAGGCCTCGTTCAGGTCCGGGTACGCGTCGTGCAGCACCTTGGTAATGGCGGCCGTGAGGGTCGTCTTACCGTGGTCAATGTGACCGATGGTGCCGATGTTGACGTGCGGCTTAGTCCGCTCGAACTTCGCCTTCGCCACTGGGGTCCTCCTGGGAAGTGGTTCTGTACGCCTTACTCATCGGCGCCAGGTGATCTTTGCTGGGATGCCGGTCCCCCTGGGGCAACGTGGCGGTTGCCTGTTGCCCCAGGGATTCCGGTGACAAGCCTAAAGCGTGAAACGAGTGAGTTACTCGCCCTTGGCCTTCGCGATGATCTCCTCGGCGACGTTCCGGGGAACCTCGGCGTAGGAGTCGAACTGCATCGAGTAGCTTGCGCGACCCGAGGTCTTGCTGCGGAGGTCGCCGACGTAGCCGAACATCTCCGAAAGCGGCACGAGGCCCTTGACGATCTTGGCTCCGTGACGGTCCTCCATGGCCTGGATCTGGCCACGGCGGGAGTTGATGTCACCGATGACGTCGCCCATGGACTCCTCGGGCGTGGTGACCTCGACGGCCATCATCGGCTCGAGCAGCACGGGGCTGGCCTTGCGCGCACCCTCCTTGAACGCCTGCGAACCGGCGATCTTGAAGGCGAGCTCGGAGGAGTCGACCTCGTGGTAGCCACCGTCGAGAAGAATGACGCGGACGCCCGTCATCTCGTAGCCGGCCAGGATGCCGAACTGCATGGCCTCCTGCGCACCCGCGTCGACCGAAGGGATGTACTCCTTCGGGATGCGGCCACCGGTGACCTTGTTCACGAACTCGTAGGCGGGGCCCTCGGGGTCCGTGATCGGCTCGATCGCGATCTGCACCTTGGCGAACTGACCGGTACCACCGGTCTGCTTCTTGTGGGTGAAGTCGATGCGCTCGACGGCCTTGCGGATCGTCTCGCGGTACGCGACCTGCGGCTTGCCGACGTTGGCCTCGACCTTGAACTCGCGCTTCATGCGGTCGACCAGCACCTCGAGGTGCAGCTCGCCCATGCCGCCGAGGATGGTCTGGCCCGTCTCCTCGTCCGAGTGGACGTGGAAGGAGGGGTCCTCCTCCGCGAGACGCTGGATGGCGACACCCAGCTTCTCCTGGTCACCCTTGGACTTGGGCTCGATGGCGACCTGGATGACCGGCGCCGGGAAGTCCATGGACTCCAGGATGACCGGCTGCTTGTCGTCGCACAGCGTCTCACCGGTGGTGGTCTGCTTCAGGCCCATGACGGCGACGATGTCGCCGGCGCCCACCGCGTCGATCTCCTCACGCTTGTTCGCGTGCATGCGGTAGATCTTGCCGATGCGCTCCTTCTTGCCCTTGACGGAGTTCAGCACCGAGGTGCCGGCCTCCAGGCGGCCCGAGTAGACCCGGACGAAGGTGAGCTTGCCGAGGTGCGGGTCGCTCATGATCTTGAACGCGAGCGCGGCGAGGGGCTCCTCGTCCGACGGCTTGCGCTTCACGACGACCTCGGCGTCCTTGACGTCGTGGCCCTCGATGGCCTCGATGTCCAGGGGGGACGGGAGGTAGCGGACGACCGCGTCGAGCAGGGGCTGGACGCCCTTGTTCTTGAACGCCGTGCCACAGAACACCGCGGTGATCGTGGGCTCGCCCTTGCCCTTGCCGGAGCCGAGGATGATGCGGCGCACGGCCGCGTGCAGCTGCTCCTCGGACGGCTCGTCGCCGTTGAGGAAGAGCTCCATCATCTCTTCGTCGTTCTCGGCAACGGTCTCGACGAGCTTGCCGCGCCATTCCTCGGCCAGCTCGGTGTGCGAGGCCGGGATGTCGACGACGTCGTACATCTCGCCCTTGGTCGCCTCGGCGGACCAGACGAGCGCCTTCATGCGCACGAGGTCGACGACGCCCTGGAAGTCGGCCTCGGCACCGATCGGCAGCTGCATCACGATCGGAACCGCGCCCAGGCGGTCCTTGATCATGTCGACGCAGCGCATGAACTCGGCGCCGGTACGGTCCAGCTTGTTGACGAAGCAGATGCGCGGGACGCCGTAACGGTCGGCCTGGCGCCACACCGTCTCGGACTGCGGCTCAACACCGGCCACACCGTCGAACACGGTGACGGCACCGTCGAGGACGCGGAGCGAACGCTCCACCTCGACCGTGAAGTCCACGTGACCCGGGGTGTCGATGATGTTGATCGTGTGATCGACGTCCTCGAGCGGCCAGTGACAGGTCGTCGCGGCGGACGTGATCGTGATGCCGCGCTCCTGCTCCTGCTCCATCCAGTCCATCGTCGCGGCGCCGTCGTGGACCTCGCCGATCTTGTACGACACACCGGTGTAGAACAGGATGCGCTCGGTCGTGGTCGTCTTGCCCGCGTCGATGTGGGCCATGATGCCGATGTTGCGCACCTTGGCCAGGTCAAGCGAAGTGGTAGCCATAAGGCTTCAGTCTTCTCTCGGTCTCGATGTGGGTTGCGACTACCAGCGGTAGTGCGCGAAGGCCTTGTTGGACTCGGCCATCTTGTGCGTGTCCTCGCGCTTCTTCACGGCCGCACCGAGGCCGTTCGAGGCGTCGAGAAGCTCGTTCATCAGGCGCTCGGTCATGGTCTTCTCGCGGCGGGCGCGGGAGTAGCCCACGAGCCAGCGGAGGGCCAGGGTCGACTGGCGACCCGGCTTGACCTCGACGGGAACCTGGTAGGTCGCGCCACCGACACGGCGGGACTTGACCTCGAGGGAGGGCTTGACGTTCTCCAGCGCGCGCTTCAGCGTGATGACCGGGTCGTTGCCGGTCTTCTCGCGGAGGCCTTCCATGGCGCCGTAGACGATGCGCTCGGCGGTGGAGCGCTTGCCGTCCAGGAGGATCTTGTTGATGAGCGAGGTCACCAGAGGAGAACCGTAGACCGGGTCGATGATGACCGGGCGCTTCGGGGCGGGGCCCTTACGAGGCATTCTTACTTCTCCTTCTTGGCGCCGTAGCGGCTGCGGGCCTGCTTGCGGTTCTTGACAGCCTGGGTGTCAAGCGCACCGCGGATGATCTTGTAGCGAACACCCGGCAGGTCCTTCACACGGCCACCACGCACGAGCACGATCGAGTGCTCCTGCAGGTTGTGTCCCTCACCCGGAATGTAAGCGGTGACCTCGATGCCGGAGGTCAGACGCACACGCGCGACCTTACGGAGCGCCGAGTTCGGCTTCTTCGGGGTGGTCGTGAACACACGCGTGCAGACGCCACGGCGCTGGGGCGAAGCCTCCAGGGCCGGGGTCTTCGTCTTCTCGACCTTGTCCTGCCGGCCCTTTCGGACCAGCTGCTGGATCGTAGGCACTACTTCTCCGGTTTCTGTGTGCCGTTGGTGAAACTAACCTGGAACTTCACCGACCCACGCGGTCGGGTGTGTCGAATCCGGCAGACCTCCGCGACAGCGGATGCGTACGGATTGCGGCGGCCGGTCCGGCCCGCGTGCGGCGATGGACACGCACGGGAGCCAGGGCACACCCCAGGCACAAGGTCTGAGCGTACCTATCGCATCCACTCCGGTCAAAACAAATGCCCACGCCCTGCGACCCCCCGCCGGACCTCCGGGGCTCCGCACCCGCCCCGACCTAGACTTCCGAAAGGTTCGAAAACACCAGATCGCACCCGTATGACCGGCCTCGCCCGCCCGGCGAAGAACCCAGGGGAGCACACCAGTGGGGACCGTGGCACCGGAACCGACCACCCGCCCCGCTCCACCCCCGCTCCCCCACCACGCCCCCCGCCCCGGCCCCCGCGCCCTCCGCGGACCGGCGCTGGCCTTCCTGCTCACCGCCACCGCCGTCGTCCTCGCCTGGGCGGCCCGCGGCTCCCGGCCCTTCGGGCCCCGCCCCCGGGCCCTGAACGACCAGGCCAACCAGTACGTCCCCTTCCACCAGGGCCTCTGGGACCTGGTCCACGGCCAGGGCGCCGGGGACCCCTTCTTCAGCTGGCGCAGCGGCCTCGGACACCAGTTCCTCGCCGACTACGCCACCTACCTGGCCAACCCGCTCTCCTGGACCACCGTCCTGGTGCCCCGGCACCACGTGGACCTCGCCGTCTTCGCCCTCACCCCGCTCACCCTCGGCCTGGCCGCCGCCGTCATGGCCGGCTGGCTCGGCCGGATCGCCCCCGGCCCCTGGTGGCAGCGCGGACTCCTGGGCGCCTGCTACGGCCTCTGCGGCTGGGCCCTCTGCGACGCCTCGTACATCCCGATGTGGCAGTGGGGACTCGTCGCCCTGCCCCTCCTCGGCCTCGCCGTCGAACGGGCCCTCGCCGGCAGTCCGCTGCCCGGCACCGCCCTGCTCGTCGCCCTCGCCTGGTGGGGGAACTTCTACACGGCGATGATGGCCACCCTGGCCGCGGCCGTCCTGCTGGCCGTCCGCCTCGTCGTACTCCGCACCGACCCCCGGGAGCGGATCCGCGTCCTGCTGCGCGCCGCGGCGGCCGGCGGCACCGGCATCGCCCTCACCCTGCCGCTGCTGCTGCCCTCCTACCTGGCCAGCACCGCCGCCCAGCCCACCCGGGCGGGCAGCTTCGTCCCCGCCCCCACCGGCTCCTTCCTCGCCGGCCTGCTCCCCGGCGGCTACCAGTGGGGCAGCCAGGCCCGCCTGTACCTCGCCACCCTCGGCCTGCTGCTCGTCCTCGCCTTCCTCCTCGACGGCCGCACCGCCCGCCGGACCCGTGGGGCCTGGGGAGCCGCCGCCGTGCTCACCGCGGCCTCCTTCCAGTTCCCGCCCACCCAGTACCTGTGGCACGGCCTGGCCGTCCCCAACGGCAACTCCTACCGGGAGACCTTCGTCCTCAGCGGGATCATGACCGCCATGGCCTGGCAGGGTCTGGCCGCCCGGCCCCGGCCCCGCACCCTGGCCGCGGCCGCCGCCGTCCTCGCCGCCGCCACCCTGCTGCTGAGCCGCACCCACGACTTCGCCCCCACCGTCCCCGTCGCCGTCCTCGGCGGCGGGGCCCTCTCCCTCACCGGCCTACTGCTGTGGCTCCGCGCGGGCCACGGTCCGGGCCCCCGCCGGCGCGGCCCGGCCGCCGTCGGAGCCCTCCTGATGGTCGGCGCCGTCCTCGCCGAATCCGTGCTCTCCGGCGTCGTGGCCGACCAGCGCCGGGCCCGCGAGTCCTGGGCCCGCCCCCGCACCACCGCCGGCCCCGCCGTCGAGGACCGCTTCGCCGCCCTCCGCTCGGTGGACGGCTGGCCCGCCCACCGCACCGACCCCGGCCGCCCCGAACACTCCTACAACGACGGCCTGTCCCTGCGCGCCGAGGGCCCGCAGTACTACAGCAGCTACCTGCCGGCGAGCACCTTCCGCGCCCTGGACGCCCTGGGCCACGGCTCCACCAACGACGGCCGGACCCTCTTCGGCGTGGACAACCCCGTCCTCGACGCCGTCTTCGCCATCGGGGCCCGGGTCTCCCCCGACCCCGCGCGGCCCGGCCACTGGACCGCCCGCACCTTCCCCGCGCCCCCGCTGGTGACCGTCCGACCGCGGCCGGAACTCCCCGCCGCCCCGACGGACAGCGTCTACGCCCGCCAGGAGGCCGTCCTCGGCGCCCGGGTCTACCGGGTCCCCCCGGTCACCCCCGGCCCCGACTCCCCCGGTCTCCGCCGCTACCGGGCCCGCTGCGCTCCCGGCACCGAGGCGTACTGGTACTCCCCCGCCCTGCTCGGCGTCCTGACCCACGACGGCCGCTCCCGGGACCTGCGCGACCGGACCGCGGGCGTCCAGCGGCTCGGCCCCGTCCGCGCCGACGGCCTGGTGGAGGTCACCCTCCGGACCCGCAGCCCCGGGACCGCCCCGGCCCGGCCGGTGGGCTGCCTGGACCGGGCCGCCCTCGGCGCCGCGGTGGACCGCCTCACGCGCGAGGGGGCCGTCCGTACCGAGGTCGGTGGCCACTCGGTCCGGGCCGTCCTGCCCGTCGGGGCCCGCGGCACCGCGGTCGTCGCCACCCCGGCCTCCCCCGGCTGGCGCTGCTCGGCCCCGCTCCGCGCCTTCCACGGGCTGCTCGCCGTGGAGCTGCCGCCGGGCACCCGCGAGTTCTCCTGCGCGTTCGTGCCGCCCGGCTTCAAGGGCGGGCTCGCGGGGGCGGGCCTGGCCCTGGCCGTCCTCCTCGCGACGGGCCTCGCCGCCCGCCGCCGCCCCCGCTGACCCCGGGGCCCGCACCGCCGGACCGACCCCGGAAAAGGGGAAAGCCCCCGCCGCTCCTCACGGAGCGACGGGGGCTTCCTTCATGACGTTCAGCCGTTGTACGGGCCGTAGTCGTAGTCCTCCAGCGGAACCGCCTGGCCGGAACCGGTGCCGAAGGGCGAGTAGTCGATGTCGTCGTAACCGACGGCCGAGTACATCGCGGCCTTCGCCTCCTCGGTGGGCTCCACCCGGATGTTGCGGTAGCGGGACAGACCCGTACCGGCCGGGATGAGCTTACCGATGATGACGTTCTCCTTGAGGCCGATGAGGCTGTCGGACTTGGCGTTGATCGCCGCATCCGTCAGGACTCGGGTCGTCTCCTGGAAGGAGGCGGCCGACAGCCAGGACTCGGTCGCCAGCGAGGCCTTGGTGATACCCATCAGCTGCGGACGGCCGGAGGCGGGGTGACCGCCCTCGGTGACCACACGACGGTTCTCGGTCTCGAAGCGCGAGCGCTCGACCAGCTCGCCGGGCAGCAGCTCGGCGTCGCCGGACTCGATGATCGTCACGCGGCGGAGCATCTGCCGGATGATGATCTCGATGTGCTTGTCGTGGATCGACACACCCTGCGAGTTGTAGACCTTCTGGACCTCGCCCACGAGGTGCACCTGCACCGCGCGCTGGCCGAGGATCCGGAGCACGTCGTGCGGGTTGGTCGCACCCATGGTGAGCTTCTGGCCCACCTGGACGTGGTCACCCTCGTGCACCAGGACCTTGGCACGCTTGGAGATCGGGAAGGCCGTCTCCTCGGAACCGTCGTCCGGGGTGATGACGATCTTCTTCGTCTTCTCGGTCTCCTCGATCCGCACGCGACCGGCGGCCTCGGAGATCGGGGCGACACCCTTCGGGGTACGGGCCTCGAAGAGCTCGACGACACGCGGCAGACCCTGGGTGATGTCGTCACCGGCCACACCACCGGTGTGGAAGGTACGCATCGTCAGCTGGGTGCCGGGCTCACCGATGGACTGGGCGGCGATGATGCCGACCGCCTCACCGATGTCGACCAGCTTGCCGGTGGCCAGCGAGCGGCCGTAGCAGAAGGCACAGGTGCCGACCGCGGACTCACAGGTCAGGACCGAACGGACCTTGACCTCTTCGACGCCGTTCGCGATGACCGCGTCGATGAGCACGTCACCGAGGTCCACGTTGGCGGGCGCGATGACCTTGCCGTCGATGACCAGGTCCTCGGCCAGCATGCGGGCGTAGACCGAGGTCTCCGCGTCGTCCGCCTTGCGCAGCACGCCGTCCTCGCCGCGGACGCCGACCTTGAGCTTCAGGCCGCGCTCGGTGCCGCAGTCCTCCTCGCGGATGATCACGTCCTGCGAGACGTCCACCAGACGACGGGTCAGGTAACCCGAGTCGGCGGTACGCAGGGCGGTGTCCGCCAGACCCTTACGGGCACCGTGCGTGGAGATGAAGTACTCCAGAACGGTGAGGCCCTCACGGAAGGACGCCTTGATCGGACGCGGGATGGTCTCGTTCTTCGCGTTCGACACCAGACCACGCATACCGGCGATCTGCCGCATCTGCATCATGTTTCCTCGGGCACCCGAGTCAACCATCATGAAGATGGGGTTGGTCTTGGGGAAGTTCGCGTTCATCGCCTCGGCGACCTCGTTGGTCGCCTTGGTCCAGATCGCGATGAGCTCCTGCGTGCGCTCGTCCTTGGTGATCAGACCGCGCTCGTACTGCTTCTGGACCTTCTCGTCCTGAGCCTCGTAGCCCGCGACGATGGCCTTCTTGGCCTCGGGCACGACGACGTCGGAGATGGCCACGGTGACACCGGAACGGGTCGCCCAGTGGAAGCCGGCCGCCTTCAGGTTGTCGAGCGTCGCCGCCACGATGACCTTGGGGTAGCGCTCCGCCAGGTCGTTGACGATCTCGGAGAGCTGCTTCTTGCCCACCGAGTAGTCGACGAAGGGGTAGTCCTCAGGCAGCAGCTCGTTGAAGAGCGCACGACCCAGCGTGGTCTTCAGACGGAAGCTGTCGCCCGGCTGGAACTCCTGCTCGCCCTCCTCGGCGACCGGGGGGACCCAGCCGCGCGGCGGGATGGTGCCCACCGGGAAGCGGATGTCGACCGACGACTGCAGCGAGAGCTCGCCGGCGTCGAAGGCCATGATCGCCTCGGCGGTGGAGCCGAAGGAGCGGCCCTCGCCCTTGACGTCGCGCAGCTCGCCGTCGGTGGTGAGGAAGAACAGACCGAGGACCATGTCCTGGGTCGGCATCGTCACCGGACGGCCGTCGGCGGGCTTGAGGATGTTGTTCGAGGACAGCATCAGGATGCGGGCCTCGGCCTGCGCCTCCGCGGAGAGCGGCAGGTGCACGGCCATCTGGTCACCGTCGAAGTCCGCGTTGAAGGCGGTGCAGACGAGCGGGTGGATCTGGATGGCCTTGCCCTCGACCAGCTGCGGCTCGAAGGCCTGGATGCCGAGGCGGTGCAGCGTGGGCGCACGGTTCAGCAGCACCGGGTGCTCGGCGATGACCTCTTCGAGGACGTCGTACACGACGGTGCGGCCGCGCTCGACCATGCGCTTGGCCGACTTGATGTTCTGCGCGTGGTTCAGGTCCACCAGGCGCTTCATCACGAACGGCTTGAAGAGCTCCAGCGCCATGGCCTTGGGCAGACCGCACTGGTGCAGCTTCAGCTGCGGGCCGACGACGATGACGGAACGCGCCGAGTAGTCGACTCGCTTGCCGAGGAGGTTCTGACGGAATCGACCCTGCTTGCCCTTCAGCATGTCGCTGAGGGACTTCAGGGGACGGTTGCCGGGACCGGTGACCGGGCGACCACGACGACCGTTGTCGAAGAGGGCGTCCACGGCCTCCTGGAGCATGCGCTTCTCGTTGTTCACGATGATCTCGGGGGCACCGAGGTCGAGAAGGCGCTTCAGGCGGTTGTTGCGGTTGATCACCCGGCGGTACAGGTCGTTCAGGTCGGAGGTCGCGAAGCGGCCACCGTCCAGCTGCACCATCGGACGGAGGTCCGGCGGGATCACCGGGACGCAGTCCAGGACCATGCCCTTGGGGCTGTTCGAGGTCTGCAGGAAGGCGGAGACGACCTTGAGGCGCTTGAGCGCACGGGTCTTCTTCTGGCCCTTGCCGGTGCGGATGATCTCGCGGAGGCGCTCGGCCTCCTCCTCCAGGTCGAAGGACTCCAGGCGCTTCTGCAGCGCCGCGGCACCCATCGAGCCGTCGAAGTACGTGCCGAAGCGGTCACGCAGCTCGCGGTAGAGGAGCTCATCGCCCTCCAGGTCCTGGACCTTGAGGTTCTTGAAGCGGGCCCAGACCTCGTCCAGACGGTCGATCTCGCGCTGCGCGCGGTCACGGAGCTGCTTCATCTCGCGCTCGGCACCCTCGCGCACCTTGCGGCGCACGTCGGCCTTGGCGCCCTCGGCCTCCAGCTCGGCCAGGTCGCTCTCGAGCTTCTTGGCGCGGCCTTCGAGGTCCGCGTCACGGCGGTTCTCGATCTGCTGGCGCTCGACGGAGACGTGGGCCTCCAGGGACGGGAGGTCGCGGGTGCGGCGCTCGTCGTCCACGAACGTGATCATGTACGCGGCGAAGTAGATGACCTTCTCGAGGTCCTTCGGCGCGAGGTCCAGCAGGTAGCCCAGGCGCGACGGGACGCCCTTGAAGTACCAGATGTGGGTGACGGGAGCGGCGAGCTCGATGTGGCCCATCCGCTCGCGGCGCACCTTGGCGCGCGTGACCTCGACGCCACAACGCTCACAGATGATGCCCTTGAAGCGGACACGCTTGTACTTGCCGCAGTAGCACTCCCAGTCCCGGGTCGGACCGAAGATCTTCTCGCAGAAGAGTCCGTCCTTCTCGGGCTTCAGGGTGCGGTAGTTGATGGTCTCCGGCTTCTTGACCTCGCCGTGCGACCAGGTTCGGATGTCGTCCGCGGTGGCAAGGCCGATCCGCAGCTCGTCGAAGAAGTTGACGTCGAGCACTGTGCGTCAATCCCTCTTTCGGGGTCGTGTCTCTTGATCAGTGGTCTGAACGGTCCCGGGGCGACGGGGGCTCCTCGTGGGAGCCCCCGTCAGGCCCGTCAGACCTCTTCGACGCTGCTCGGCTCGCGCCGGGACAGGTCGATACCGAGCTCCTCCGCCGCGCGGAAGACGTCCTCGTCGGTGTCGCGCATCTCGATGGACATGCCGTCCGAGGACAGCACCTCCACGTTGAGGCAGAGCGACTGCATTTCCTTGATGAGCACCTTGAAGGACTCGGGAATGCCCGGCTCGGGGATGTTCTCGCCCTTGACGATGGCCTCGTAGACCTTCACGCGGCCGGTGACGTCATCGGACTTGATGGTCAGCAGCTCCTGGAGGGCGTACGCGGCGCCGTAAGCCTCGAGCGCCCACACCTCCATCTCACCGAAGCGCTGGCCACCGAACTGCGCCTTACCACCCAGCGGCTGCTGCGTGATCATCGAGTACGGACCGGTCGAACGGGCGTGGAGCTTGTCGTCGACCAGGTGGTGGAGCTTGAGGATGTACATGTACCCGACCGAGATCGGGTCCGGGAACGGCTCGCCGGAGCGGCCGTCGAACAGGCGCGCCTTACCGGTCGGGAGCACCATGCGCTCGCCGTCGCGGTTCGGGATGGTGTGGTTGAGCAGACCGGCCAGCTCGTCCTCGCGGGCGCCGTCGAACACCGGGGTGGCGACGTTGGTGCCGGGGGCGACCTGGTCGGCGCCGATGGCCTGCAGGCGCTGGGCCCACTCGTCCGCGAGGCCGGAGACGTCCCAGCCGCGGCTGGCGAGCCAGCCGAGGTGGATCTCCAGGACCTGTCCCGGGTTCATTCGGGACGGGACACCGAGCGGGTTGAGGATGATGTCGACCGGGGTGCCGTCCTCCAGGAACGGCATGTCCTCGATCGGCAGGATCTTCGAGATGACGCCCTTGTTGCCGTGACGGCCGGCGAGCTTGTCACCGTCGGTGATCTTGCGCTTCTGGGCGACGTAGACGCGGACCAGCTGGTTCACGCCCGGGGGAAGCTCGTCCCCCTCCTCGCGGTCGAAGACGCGGACGCCGATGACCTTGCCGATCTCGCCGTGGGGCACCTTCAGGGAGGTGTCACGGACCTCGCGGGCCTTCTCACCGAAGATCGCGCGGAGCAGGCGCTCCTCCGGGGTCAGCTCGGTCTCGCCCTTGGGCGTGACCTTGCCGACCAGGATGTCGCCGGCGACGACGTCCGCACCGATGCGGATGATGCCGCGCTCGTCGAGGTCGGCGAGGACCTCCTCGGAGACGTTCGGGATGTCCCGGGTGATCTCCTCGGGGCCCAGCTTGGTGTCACGGGCGTCGACCTCGTGCTCCTCGATGTGGATCGAGGAGAGGACGTCGTCCTGCACGAGGCGCTGCGACAGGATGATCGCGTCCTCGTAGTTGTGACCCTCCCACGGCATGAACGCCACGAGCAGGTTCTTGCCGAGGGCCATCTCGCCCTCTTCGGTCGCCGGACCGTCGGCGAGGACCTGGGACTCGATGATCCGGTCGCCCTCGTTGACGATCACCTTCTGGTTGACCGAGGTGCCCTGGTTCGAGCGGGAGAACTTGGCGACGCGGTACGTGGTGTACGTGCCGTCGTCGTTGGCGACGGTGACGTAGTCGGCCGAGACCTCCTGGACGACACCGTCCTTCTCCGCGCGGATGGAGTCGCCGGCGTCGACGGCGCAGCGGTACTCCATGCCGGTGCCGACGAGCGGGGCCTCCGCCTTGATGAGCGGAACGGCCTGGCGCATCATGTTCGCGCCCATGAGGGCGCGGTTGGCGTCGTCGTGCTCGAGGAAGGGGATCATGGCGGTCGCGACCGACACCATCTGGCGCGGCGAGACGTCCATGTAGTCCACGTCCGACGGCTCGACGTAGTCGACCTCGCCGCCACGCTTGCGGACCAGGACGCGACCCTCGGTGAAGCGGAGGTCGTCGTCCAGCTTCGCGTTCGCCTGGGCGATGACGAAGCGGTCTTCCTCGTCGGCGGTGACGTAGTCGACCTCGTCGGTGACGGCGCCGTCGACGACCTTGCGGTACGGGGTCTCGATGAAGCCGAACGCGTTCACGCGACCGTAGGAGGCGAGCGAGCCGATCAGACCGATGTTCGGGCCTTCGGGGGTCTCGATCGGACACATGCGGCCGTAGTGCGAGGGGTGCACGTCACGGACCTCGAAGCCGGCCCGCTCACGGCTCAGACCGCCGGGGCCCAGCGCCGAGAGGCGGCGCTTGTGGGTCAGCCCGGAGAGCGGGTTGTTCTGGTCCATGAACTGCGACAGCTGGCTGGTGCCGAAGAACTCCTTGATGGAGGCGACGACCGGCCGGATGTTGATCAGGGTCTGCGGCGTGATCGCCTCGACGTCCTGCGTGGTCATGCGCTCGCGGACGACGCGCTCCATCCGGGCCAGGCCCGTGCGGACCTGGTTCTGGATGAGCTCGCCGACGTTGCGCAGACGACGGTTGCCGAAGTGGTCGATGTCGTCGGTCTCGACGACGATCGAGTTGCCGTTCTCGCCGATCGTCTCGGTCTCGCCCGCGTGGAGCTTGACCAGGTACTTGATCGTGGCGATGACGTCGTCCGTGGTGAGGACTCCGGCGTCGAGCGGCTCGTCCGCACCCAGCTTCTTGTTGACCTTGTAGCGGCCGACCTTCGCGAGGTCGTAGCGCTTCGGGTTGAAGTACAGGTTCTCGAGCAGCGTCTGCGCGGCCTCACGGGTCGGCGGCTCGCCCGGACGCAGCTTGCGGTAGATGTCGAGCAGCGCGTCGTCCTGGCCCTGGGTGTGGTCCTTCTCCAGGGTGGCGCGCATGGACTCGTACTCGCCGAACTCCTCGAGGATCTGCTCGGTGGTCCAGCCGAGAGCCTTCAGGAGGACGGTGACGGACTGCTTGCGCTTGCGGTCGATGCGGACACCGACCATGTCGCGCTTGTCGACCTCCATCTCCAGCCAGGCACCCCGGGACGGGATGATCTTGGCGGAGAAGATGTCCTTGTCGGACGTCTTGTCGATGGAGGAGTCGAAGTAGACACCGGGGGAACGGACGAGCTGCGACACGACGACACGCTCGGTGCCGTTGATGACGAAGGTGCCCTTGTTGGTCATGAGCGGGAAGTCGCCCATGAAGACCGTCTGGGACTTGATCTCGCCGGTCTCGTTGTTCGTGAACTCGGCCGTGACGAAGAGCGGGGCGGCGAAGGTGAAGTCGCGCTCCTTGCACTCGTCCACGGAGTTCTTGGCCGGCTCGAAGCGGTGGTCACGGAAGGTCAGGGACATCGACCCGGAGAAGTCCTCGATCGGGGAGATCTCCTCGAAGATCTCCTCCAGACCGGACTTGGTGGGGACGTCCTGTCCACTCTCAAGGGCAGACTCGACCCGAGCCTTCCAGGCAGCGTTGCCGAGCAGCCAGTCAAAGCTCTCGGTCTGCAGCGCCAGGAGGTTCGGAACCTCGAGGGGCTCCTTGATCTTTGCAAAGGAGATGCGCAGCGGGGCAGTGCTGGCGCCGTTGTTCGTATTGGTCGAGGCGTTGCGCGAGGCGGCCAAGAGGGGGTCCTTCCGAGGGCTCGGACTCACTACGCGCGTACCGGTCCCAGCTGTACACAGAAGACGACCCCTGTCCCTTCGATGATCAAAAGACCAGGTCAGAGGGGATCAATCCGGTGTGCTCCAGCGTGGGCATGCCCCTGGCGACGGGCAGGGGACAGCTAACAGGCAGCGCAAAGGGTCAGTGTAGCCACTTGGCTCACTGATGTCCAGACCAGGTTTCCGGAGTCCGGCAACAGGCCTTCCCTTGGTTGTTCCGCGTCACGGCTCCCGTACACGGAGCGCGTATCGATACTGCCCTCTTCGTAGTCGATCCATGCCTCGGAACGCGGATCGACGTTGCGACGGTCCTGAGAATTGCGCGCCGCGTGCCGTTCGTCAAGGCCCCCTGCCCCGTGCGGATCATCACCGGGGGCCGTTCGGGGGGCGGCCGCGGGGGCGACGATGATCACCATACCCCTCAACGAGGACGGGCCGGACCAGGCACTGTCGGGCCCGGATACGCCGAAGGGCGACCACCCGAACGGGTGATCGCCCTTGGCAGGAGCCTTCAGGAGGCTCCAGAGGTCTTACTTGACCTCGACGGCCGCACCGGCAGCCTTGAGGGACTCGGCGGCCTTCTCAGCGGCCTCCTTGTTGACCTTCTCGAGGACCGGCTTCGGGGTGCCGTCGACGAGGTCCTTGGCCTCCTTCAGACCCAGGGAGGTCAGCTCGCGCACGACCTTGATGACCTGGATCTTCTTGTCACCGGCACCGGTGAGGATGACGTCGAACTCGTCCTTCTCCTCAGCGGCCTCGGCCGGGGCACCGGGGACACCGGCGGCGACGGCGACGGTGGCCGCGGCGGCGGTGACGTCGAACTTCTCCTCGAACGCCTTCACGAACTCGGAGAGCTCGATGAGGGTCATCTCCTCGAACTGCGCGAGCAGGTCGTCCTGAGACAGCTTCGCCATGATGGGCGATCCTTCCACTAATTCGGCTGGTGCCGAGATGTATCGAAAGGCGGGCGTAGTCGGCCCGCTACGATCCGTGCGCTAGGCGGCGCGGATCAATGCGCGAGCCGAATTACTCGGCACCGCCCTGCTCGGCGAGCTTGGCGCGCAGCGCGTCCGCGGTGCGGACGAACTTCGACGGCAGAGCCTGGAAGAGCGAGGCAGCCTGAGACTGCTTGCCCTTGAAGGCGCCGGCCAGCTTGCTGAGCAGAACCTCGCGGGACTCGAGGTCCGCAAGCTTCTTGATGTCGTCGGCGGAGAGAGCCTTACCGTCAAGGACACCGGCCTTGATGATGAGGTTCGGGTTCTCCTTGGCGAAGTCACGCAGAGCCTTCGCCGACTCCACCGGGTCACCGGTGACGAAGGCGACCGCGGTCGGACCGTTGAAGTGGTCGTCCAGCGCGGTGATCCCAGCCTGGTTGGCCGCAATCTTGGTCAGCGTGTTCTTCACCACGGCGTACTGGGCGTTCTCACCGAGAGAACGACGCAGCGTCTTGAGCTGCGCCACGGTGAGACCCCGGTACTCGGTCAGCACGGCGGCGTTGGAGCTCTGGAACGCGTCCGTGAGCTCGGCCACCGATGCAGCCTTGTTGGGCGTCGGCATAATGCTTCAGCCTCCTTCCGGGTGATGAGGACCGCTCAGAAGGGGCTGGAAAAGACGAACGCCCCGGGCGCAGGCGCACGGGGCAAGACTCGACCTGAACGAAATCGTCCCGGGAGAATTTCCACAGTCACCTGCGCGGGTCGTCCGCTCGCAGCGGATCCTTCGGCCACCGACCCTCTCGGGCACGGCAACGACCAGCGGTCTTTGGCTTCTGTGGAAGAGTACGTGAGGGACGTACGCGGAGGCAAATCCGCCGGTACGCCCGCGCTCACCGCCCCGGAACGGGGATCAGGCGGTGCCGCCCTTGGCCCCGGCGCCCATGTCCTTGAGCATCTTGAAGAGGTCCAGGGTGTCCTTCTCCGCCGGGAGCTGCACCTTGGCGGCGGCCCCGTAGTCGGAGTAGTGGGCGTCCATGTTCATGGCGCCCTCGGCGGTCTTCACGGCCACCTTCATGCGGACCGGGTAGCCGGCCTCGTTGACCCAGACCTCGGTGTCGTAGCCCTGGACACCGGCCTTCTTCATGCTCTCGACGAGCTTCTCGCGGTCCGCCTCCTTGAGGAGCTTCGCGGACTCGTTCGCCTTGAGCATCTCCTCGAAGGTCAGGGAGCCCTTGTAGTGCTCCGCCTCGACCCCGTCGACCTTCTCCGGGCCCACGTGCTTCAGGCTCGGGGAGTCGAGCAGCAGGGCGAGCTGCTGGGCCGGGTCCTGGTTCATCCCGCCGTCCAGGCCGTTCATCTGCTTCAGGGCCGCCTGGCCCTCGGGCCCGGCCTCCTTCGCGGCGGCCTGGAGGTCCAGCTTCATCCAGCGCTTGCCCTCCATCTCAGAGGCGGCCTTGGCACCCAGGTCCATGTACATGACCTGGTCCTGCATGATCATGCGCATCGACTCCGGGGCGCCCGGGGTGGAGCCGAGGGCCGAGCCCTTCACGGTGAGGTCCATGACGGCCGGGTCCCAGCCCTGCACGCCGGACATCTCCATGGTGCCGCCGTCCTTCATGGAGGCGGGCATCGTCATGGTCATGCGCACCTTGGCCGACTTCGCGGCCGCGGTCTTCTGGTACGCCACCGAGATCATCTCGGCCGCGGACTTGGGCTTCGCCTTCTCCCCGCCCCCGCAGGCCGTCAGGCCGCCCGCCAGGGCCGCGGTACAGGCCAGGGCCACGACCGCGCGCGTCCGTACTGCCTTGTTCATATGAGTCCCACCCTCATCGGTACATGTCCGTATTCCCCCAGCACCTTACGGAAGGACACTGACACGCAGAACGGGCCCCTCGCCTCCCTTTTTCAGGGGGGCGAGGGGCCCGTTCGAGCCACTCAGCGAGCCGGAAGGGCTCAGACCGCGGCCGGGTCCTCCTCGACGAGGAGGTTGCGGGTGCGGTTGGAGTCCAGCTGGATGCCGGGACCCATCGTGGTGGTCAGGGCGGCCTTCTTGATGTAGCGGCCCTTGGCGGCGGACGGCTTCAGACGGAGGATCTCCTCCAGGGCCGCGCCGTAGTTCTCGACCAGCTTCTCATCGGAGAAGGAGACCTTGCCGATGATGAAGTGGAGGTTCGAGTGCTTGTCGACGCGGAACTCGATCTTGCCGCCCTTGATGTCCGTGACGGCCTTGGCCACGTCCATGGTGACGGTGCCGGTCTTCGGGTTCGGCATCAGGCCACGGGGACCGAGCACGCGGCCGAGGCGGCCGACCTTGCCCATGAGGTCCGGGGTGGCGACGACCGAGTCGAAGTCCAGGCGGCCCTTGGCGACCTCGTCGATCAGTTCGTCCGAGCCGACGATGTCGGCGCCGGCGGCTTCCGCGGCCGCAGCACGGTCACCGGTCGCGAAGACCAGGACCCGGGCGGTCTTACCGGTGCCGTGCGGGAGGTTCACGGTGCCGCGGACCATCTGGTCGGCCTTGCGCGGGTCGACACCCAGGCGGAAGGCAACCTCGACGGTCGCGTCGAACTTGGTGGTGGAGGTCTCCTTGGCGAGACGGACGGCCTCGAGCGGGGCGTACAGCTTCTCCCGGTCGATCTTGGCGTCCGCAGCGCGGAGGGTCTTGCTGCGCTTCACTTCTGCTCCTGTGTTGTTGCTTCAGGCGTGGAGTCGTGGTGCGGGCCGGCGCAGGCCCTACCACTGGGGACTACGAGGTGCTGATCAGCCCTCGACCGTGATGCCCATGGAACGGGCGGTGCCAGCGATGATCTTCGACGCGGCGTCCAGGTCGTTGGCGTTCAGGTCGGGCAGCTTGACCGTGGCGATCTCGCGGACCTGCTCGGCCGTGAGCTTCGCGACCTTGGTCTTGTGCGGCTCGCCCGAGCCCTTCTCCACACCGGCGGCCTTGAGGATCAGGCGCGCGGCCGGCGGGGTCTTGGTGACGAAGGTGAAGGAACGGTCCTCGTAGACCGTGATCTCCACCGGCACGACCATGCCACGCTGCGACTCGGTCGCGGCGTTGTAGGCCTTGCAGAACTCCATGATGTTGACGCCGTGCTGGCCGAGCGCGGGGCCGACCGGCGGAGCCGGGTTCGCCGCACCGGCGTTGATCTGGAGCTTGATAAGCCCCGTGACCTTCTTCTTCTTGGGAGGCATTGCTCTCTCCGGGTCCTAGTGAGAGTTTTCCAGCCGCCGTCCGGTCATCCGGATGGAGGCATACCGCACCACGATAACGGGTATCGGTGCGGGGCTTAAAACCGAGCAGGTCAGACCACCTGTGGAGGTGGCCTGACCTGTCCGGAAGCTTGGCTTCAGAAGACCTTGATCAGTTCTTCTGGATCTGGTCGAAGCTGAGCTCGACCGGGGTCTCGCGACCGAAGATCTCCACGAGGCCCTTGACCTTCTTCGAGTCCGGGTTGATCTCGTTGATGGTCGCCTGGAGGGTGGCGAAGGGGCCGTCGGTGACGGTGACCGAGTCGCCGACCTCGAAGTCCAGGACCTCGATGGTGCGCTTCACGGCGGGGGCCGGCAGGCCCGCGGCCTCGGCGGCGGCCTTGTCGGCCTTCTCCTTGGCCTCCGGCGCGAGCATCTTGACGATCTCGTCCAGGGTCAGCGGGTAGGGGTCGTAGGCGTTGCCCACGAAGCCGGTGACGCCGGGGGTGTTCCGGACGACGCCCCAGGACTCGTTCGTCAGGTCCATGCGGACGAGCACGTAGCCGGGCAGCTTGTTCTGCCGGACGTTCTTGCGCTCGCCGTTCTTGATCTGGACGATCTCTTCCTCGGGCACTTCGGCCTGGTAGATGAACTCCTCGACGTTCAGCGAGACGGCGCGCTGCTCCAGGTTGGCCTTCACGCGCTTCTCGTAGCCCGCGTAGGTGTGGATCACGTACCACTCGCCGGGCAGCAGGCGCAGCTCGTCACGGAGGGCCTGGACCGGGTCCACCGGCTCGGCGGGCTCGACGTCCTCCGCGGCGGGGGCCTCCTCGTCGGAGTCCTCGTCCTCGGAGTCCTCGGCGTCGACCTCGGCGGTGACGTCCTCGTCCGCGGCCTCGTCGGACTCGACCTCGTCGGCCTCGTCCTCGACGTGCAGCGCGGCCTCCTCGGCGGCCTGGCCGGCCTCGATGTCGGCGGCCTCGACCTCGTCCGGGTCCACAGCGTCCGCGCCCTCGACGATGTCGAGCTCGTCCTCGACGGACTCGACGGAGTCGTGGCTCACGTTCAGGTTCGGTTCAGACACGGTGGCTGCTTCTTCCTGGATACAAGGGGTGGAACATGCGAAAAGGGGCGGCAGCCCTGTCCAGGCGCCGCCCTCCGCGGGGATCAGCCGAAGACGTACTTGATGACTTCCTGGAACCCATAGTCAATCACGGTCACCAGGGCAATCATGATGACGACGAAGATGATCACCACTGTGGTGTACGTCGTCAGCTGGTTGCGCGTCGGCCAGACCACCTTGCGGAGTTCCGCAACGATCTGGCGGTAGAAGAGCGCGAGGCGGCCCAGAGGGCCCTTCTTGCCGCGCTTGCCGCCCTTTCGGGCCTTCTTGTCGCGGGTCTCGTCCTCGGCGTCAGGCATGTCGATGGAGCCCAGGGCGTCCGTCACGTCTCTCACCTGAATCCGGGTCATGGCCGTGCCGCGCCCGGTTGAGCCGCACGGCGGTGCATCGAAGTACGTACCTGCGCACACATCCGGCGAAGGAGTGTGGAGCAGGGCCGGAGGGACTCGAACCCCCAACCGCTGGTTTTGGAGACCAGTGCTCTACCAATTGAGCTACGACCCTTTGTTGCGTTCCCCAACCTACCGCATCGGAGCGAGTGCACAACGTGCCCGCTCTTGCCGCGACCGGCGGAGACCAACGAGGAGTGAGTGTACGTGGTCTTGCAGGCCACGTCGAACAGAAAGCTTCCGGAGGATCAGCGTCCGGTCACTGAAACGGTGTGCGGCGCGAGTTTTCCGTCTGGGACGATGGGCCGCATGACCTCTGCAACGCCTCCCACCGAGCGCCGCGTGTCCGTCCGCATCGGCGCCATTTCCGAGTCCGCCACCCTCGCCGTCGACGCCAAGGCCAAGGCGCTCAAGGCCGCCGGCCGCCCGGTGATCGGCTTCGGCGCGGGCGAGCCCGACTTCCCGACCCCGGACTACATCGTCGAGGCCGCGGTCGAGGCCTGCCGCGACCCGAAGTTCCACCGGTACACCCCGGCGGGCGGCCTGCCCGAGCTGAAGAAGGCCATTGCCGAGAAGACCCTGCGCGACTCCGGCTACGCCGTGGACCCGTCCCAGGTGCTGGTGACCAACGGCGGCAAGCAGGCCATCTACGAGGCGTTCGCGGCGATCCTGGACCCGGGCGACGAGGTCATCGTCCCCGCTCCCTACTGGACCACCTACCCGGAGTCGATCCGTCTCGCGGGCGGCGTCCCGGTGGAGGTCGTCGCGGACGAGACCACCGGTTACCGGGTCTCCGTGGAGCAGCTGGAGGCCGCGCGCACGGAGAAGACCAAGGTCGTCCTCTTCGTCTCCCCCTCCAACCCGACCGGCGCCGTGTACAGCGAGGCCGACGCGAAGGCGATCGGCGAGTGGGCCGCCGAGCACGGCCTGTGGGTGCTGACGGACGAGATCTACGAACACCTGGTCTACGGGGACGCCACCTTCACCTCGCTGCCCGTGCTGGTCCCGGCGCTGGCCGACAAGTGCGTCATCGTGAACGGCGTGGCGAAGACGTACGCGATGACCGGCTGGCGGGTCGGGTGGGTCATCGGCCCCAAGGACGTGGTCAAGGCCGCGACGAACCTCCAGTCGCACGCCACCTCCAACGTCTCCAACGTGGCCCAGATCGCCGCGCTGGCCGCCGTCTCCGGGAACCTGGACGCCGTGGCGGAGATGCGGAAGGCCTTCGACCGCCGCCGCCGGACCATGGTCAAGATGCTCAACGAGATCGAGGGCGTCTACTGCCCCACCCCCGAGGGCGCCTTCTACGCCTACCCCTCGGTCAAGGAGCTGCTCGGCAAGGAGATCCGCGGGCAGCGTCCGCAGACCTCCGTGGAGCTGGCCGCGCTGATCCTGGACGAGGCCGAGGTCGCGGTCGTTCCCGGTGAGGCCTTCGGCACCCCCGGCTACCTGCGCCTGTCCTACGCCCTGGGCGACGAGGACCTGGTCGAGGGCGTGACCCGGATCCAGAACCTGCTCGCGGAGGCCAAGGCCTGAGCCTTCGGACCCCGTGCGGACGGGCGGCACCTCTGCGGAGGCGCCGCCCGTTCCTGCGTTCGGGGCCTCCCCCATCGGGAAAACGGCCTCCCAAACCACCCGTTCGTGGGGCAGGATCACCAGATGGAGCAAGTACGCGATCTCACGCTTCTGCCGAAGGCCCACCTGCACCTGCACTTCACCGGTTCGATGCGCCCCGCGACGCTGCTGGACCTGGCCGACAAGTACGGGGTGCGGCTGCCGGACGCGCTGACCACGGGTGAGCCCCCCAAGCTGCGGGCCACCGACGAGCGGGGCTGGTTCCGCTTCCAGCGGCTCTACGACGCCGCCCGGTCCTGCCTGCGCGAGCCGGAGGACATCGTGCGGCTGGTCCGGGAGGCGGCCGAGGAGGACGTCCGGGACGGCGGGGGCTGGTTGGAGATCCAGGTGGATCCCACCTCCTACGCCCCGCTGCTGGGCGGGATGATCCCGGCGATCGAGATCATCCTCGACGCGGTGGAGTCGGCCTCCCGGGACACCGGGCTCGGGATCCGGGTGCTGATCGCGGCGAACCGCATGAAGCACCCCTTGGACGCCCGGACCCTGGCCCGGCTGGCGGTGCGGTACGCGGACCGCGGGATCGTCGGGTTCGGGCTGTCCAACGACGAGCGGCGGGGCATGGCCCGGGATTTCGACCGGGCCTTCGCGATCGCCCGGGAGGGCGGTCTGCTGGCGGCCCCGCACGGCGGGGAGCTGACCGGTCCGGCCTCGGTGCGGGACTGCCTGGACGATCTGCACGCGTCCCGGATCGGGCACGGGGTGCGGGCGGCGGAGGATCCGCGGCTGCTGAAGCGGCTGGCGGACCGGCAGGTCACCTGCGAGGTGTGCCCGGCCTCGAACGTCGCCCTGGGCGTGTACGAGAAGCACGAGGACGTGCCGCTGCGGAAGCTCTTCGAGGCGGGGGTGCCGATGGCCCTGGGGGCCGACGACCCCTTGTTGTTCGGCTCGCGGTTGGCGGCCCAGTACGAGATCGCCCGCCGGTACCACGGGTTCTCGGACGCGGAGCTGGCGGAGCTGGCGCGGCAGTCGGTGCGGGGTTCAGCGGCGCCGGAGGACGTCCGGGCCAAGCTGTTGGCGGGCATCGACGACTGGCTCGCGGGCTGAGGGGGCCCGGGGCGCGGGTGCGGCGGCCGGGGCGGTTCTCCCGGTCCCGGCGCCGGTCCGGGTGAGGCGGAGGTCGCCCTCGTGGCAGTCGGCGCGGACCTGGCCGCCGGGGAAGCCGAGCTCCAGGTGGGTGCGGCCGAAGTCGGGGAGTCCGTACTCGGCGACGGAGGTGACGGTCTCGCCGAGATGGCGGCGGAGGGGGTGGTCGCCGAGGTCCTCGCCGATCTCGATGCGGCCCCAGGCGCCCATGTCGAGGGATTCGTAGGACTCGTCGGGGGCGGCGGACTCGACGATGAGGCACCAGTCGGAGCCGGTGGTGATGCGGGTGGCGTCGCCGGTGGTGTCGAGGAGCCAGACGTCGAGGGGGATCTCGGAGCGTTCCCCGTCGTAGAGGTGCCAGGACGCGAGGACCCGCTCGATGGTGCGGCCGACCAGGCGGGTGGGGTCGGTGCCGGTGCCGTGCAGGGGGCAGCGCATCGCCTCCGGGTCTCCTTGCCCTCGCGCGTCCGTCAGATGCTGACGCCGACCGTCACGGGTTCGTTGACGAGGGTGACCCCGAAGGCCGCGTGGACGCCGGTGACGACCTCGCGGGCCAGGGTGAGGAGGTCCTCGGTGGTGGCCCGGCCGCGGTTGGTGAGGGCGAGGGTGTGCTTGGTGGAGATGCGGGCGGGGCCGGTGCCGTAGCCCTTGGTGAAGCCGGCCTTGTCGATGAGCCAGGCCGCGGAGGTCTTGGTGCGGCCGTCGCCGGCGGGGTACGCGGGCGGGGTGGTGTCGGGGCCGAGGCGGTCGTGGACGCGGGCCAGGAAGGCGGCGTAGTCGGCGTCGGTGAGGATCGGGTTGGTGAAGAAGGATCCGGCGGACCAGGTGTCGTGGTCGGCGGGGTCGAGGACCATGCCCTTCCCGGCGCGCAGGCGCAGCACGGTCTCGCGGGCGGTGGCGGCGGGGACGCGGTCCCCGGCGCCGACGCCGAGGGCGCGGGCGGTCTCGGGGTACTTGAGGGGGGCGGAGAGGCCGCCCGCGTCCTCCAGGGCGAAGCGGACCCGCAGGACCACGTAGCGCTCGGGGTGGTCCTTGAAGAGGCTGTGGCGGTAGGAGAAGGCGCACTCGGCGTTGGTCAGGGTGACCGTTTCGCCTCGGGTGCGGTCGTAGGCGGTGACCTCCGTGATGGTGCTGGAGACCTCCTGTCCGTACGCGCCGACGTTCTGGATGGGGGTGGCTCCGGCGGAGCCGGGGATGCCGGCGAGGCATTCGATGCCCGCGAGGCCGGCGTCGACGGTGCGGGCGACGGCCTCGCTCCAGTTCTCGCCGGCGGCCAGTTCCAGGGTGGTGCCGTCGAGGTGGAAGCCCTCGGTGGCGATGCGCAGGGCGGTGCCGTCGAAGCCGGCGTCCCCGATGACGAGGTTGCTGCCGCCGCCGATGACGAGGAGCGGGGTGCCGGTGGCGTCGGCGGCGCGGACGGTCTCGATGACCTCGGCGTCGGTGGTCGCGGTGACCAGGCGGGTGGCCGGGCCGCCGAGCCGGAAGGTGGTCAGCGGGGCGAGGGGGGCGTCGTGGAGTTCCTGCACGTGCACAAGAGTACGGTCCGCGGCCCCCGCTTCCCGGCGGGGCCACGGACCGTACGGGCCGTTCGGGGTGCGGTTCCTCACACTCCGGCGCGGGTGCGGGGGGCGGTGTCGGCGGGTGCGGCGGCCCGGGCGACGGGGGTGGTGGGGGTGGTGCCGCGGCCGGGGATGAGGAGGGCGAAGAGGGCGGCGAGGGCGACGGCTCCGGCGCCGATCCACAGGGCGGGGACGGTGCCGTCGGTGAAGGTGCGGGGGGTCTCGAAGCCGCCCTGGGCGGCGAAGACGGAGGCCAGTACGGCCACGCCGAGGGCGCCTCCGAGCTCGCGGAGGGCGTTGTTGGCGCCGGAGGCCCGGCCGCGGTCGGCCTCGGAGACGGTGGACATGAGGACGTTGGCGGCGGGGGCGAAGTAGAGGGCCATGCCGATGCCGCCGAGGACGAGGGCGGGCAGCAGGCTCGGGTAGGAGACGTCGGGTTCGAGGGCGGCGGCGAACCAGGCGAGTCCGGCGGCCTGGAAGGCCAGTCCGGCGACGACCACGGGGCGGCCGCCGATGCGGTCGGAGAGGATGCCGGCGAGGGGGGCGACGACCATGGGCATGGCGGTCCAGGGGAGCATGCGCACCCCGGCCTCGGTGGGCGAGTAACCGGCGACGCCCTGGAGGAACTGGGCGAGCAGGAAGATCGAGCCGAACATGCCCAGGAACATCAGCAGGCCGGCGATGTTGATCCCGGCGAACCCGCGGTTGCGGAAGAGGCGCATGGGGAGCATGGCGTTGCTGTTGCGGGCGCCGTGGACGGCGAAGGCGGCCGTGAGGAGGCCGCCGCCGATCAGGCCGGTGAGGACGGGGGTGCTGGTCCAGCCTTCGGCGTTGGCGTTGACCAGGGCGTAGACGATGCCGAAGAGCCCGGCGCTGATGAGGAGGGTGCCGGGGACGTCGAGGCGGGCGTCGGGGGCGGTGGACTCGGCCAGGCGGAGGCGGGCCAGGGGCAGCAGGGCGAGGCCGATGGGGACGTTGAGCCAGAAGATCCACTGCCAGGAGATGTGCTCGGTGAGGGTGCCGCCGATGAGGGGGCCGCTGGCGACGGCGAGGCCGGTGACGGCTCCGTAGATGCCGAGGGCCATGCCGCGGCGGGCGGGCGGTACGGCCGCGGTGAGGAGGGTGAGGGTGAGCGGCATCATGATCGCGGCGCCGACGCCCTGGACGGCGCGGGCGGCGATGAGGGCGTCGATCCCGGAGGAGAGGGCCGCGGCGGCGGAGGCTCCGGTGAAGACGGTGAGGCCGACGAGGAAGAGGCGGCGGCGGCCGAAGCGGTCGCCGAGGGCGGCGCCGAGCATGAGGAGGACGGCGAAGGTGAGCGTGTAGGCGTTCACCGTCCATTCGAGGTCTTCGAGGGCCCCGCCGAGGTCGGCGCGGATGGCGGGGAGGGCGGTGGTGACGACGAGGTTGTCGAGGGCCGCCATGAAGCTGGCGATGCCGGTGATGACGAGGGCCCAGACGGCGGGGCCGCGCATGCCGTCGGGTGGGCTCGGGTGCTGCGGTGCGGCGGGCTGCTGCTGGTCCATCGTGTCCCCCAGTGATTAGTTATTGCTGACTAACTTTCGCGGGCAGAAGAACGCGCCCGGGGCGCGCCGTGGGTCACTCCCCCGAGGACCCGTCCGGGCGCTCCTCGCGGCCGGGCGGGGGGCAGATCCCCTCCCACACGCGGTGCTCGGGCGGAAAGCGGATCGCCGCCAGGGTGTTGATGAGCATCCCGAAGGCCATGAAGGTGGCGGTCTCCTTCTGGTCCCCGCCGAGCGGGAGGTGGACGGTGTCCCAGAGCTCCATCCACCCGGCCCGGACCATCTCGCCGAACTCGGGCTCCCCCGCCGCGTCCGCCGCGGCCACGGCCACGTAGGTCTGGAGCTGCATCTGGAGCTTGTCGGGGTCCTCGGCGATCAGCCGGGTGTACGCCTCGGCCATGGCGTGCAGGGCGTCCTCCCCTTCCAGCCCCTCCGCGGCCTCGGCGAAGACCTGTCGGGTTTCCGTCAGGCAGCGGTCCACAGCGGCGAGGAAGATGGCCTGCTTGTTCGGGAAGAGGCGGAAGAGGTACGGCTGGGAGACCCCCACCCGCTGCGCGATGGCGGCGGTGGAGGTGCCGTAGTACCCCCCGCGGGCGAACTCGTGCATCGCCGCCCGGATGACGCTCTCGCGCCGCTCGTCCGCACTCATCCTGACCATGCTTCGAAGTTAGTGCGCAATCACTAACAACGTCAAGCGGAAAGAAGGGGGCGCCCCACCGGACCGGCGGGACGCCCCCTCGACCTCCGCGGGCCCTCAGGCCAGCCGGACCACCGCGCGGGACATCCCGAGCACCTTCTGTCCGGCGCTGGTGGCGACCAGGTCCACCCGGACCCGGTTGTCCTCCAGCAGGGCGGCGACCTTGCCGGTCACCTCGATCAGCGCGCCCTCGTCGTCGTCCGGGACCACGACGGGCTTGGTGAAGCGGACCCCGTACTCGACCACCGCGGCCGGGTCGCCCGCCCAGTCGGTGACCACGCGGACCGCCTCGGCCATGGTGAACATGCCGTGCGCGATCACGTTCGGCAGGCCCACCTCCTTGGCGAACCGCTCGTTCCAGTGGATCGGGTTGAAGTCGCCCGAGGCACCGGCATAGCGCACCAGGGTGGCGCGCGTCACGGGGAAGGAGCCGGCCGGGAGCTCGGTGCCGACCTCCACGTCCGCGTACGCGATGCGTGCCGTCATCTCAGGCCTCCCCGTCCGCCGCGCGCGCGACGAGCTTCGTCCAGGCGGTGACCACGTGCTCACCGGTCGCGTCGTGGACCTCACCGCGGATGTCCAGGATGTCGTTCCCCGCCATCGACTTGACCGCCTCGATGGTCGAGGTGACCGAGAGCCGGTCGCCGGCCCGCACCGGGCGGGTGTAGGCGAACTTCTGGTCCCCGTGCACCACGCGGCTGTAGTCCAGACCGAGCTGCGGGTCGGAGATCACCTCGCCCGCGGCCTTGAAGGTGATCGCGAACACGAAAGTGGGCGGGGCGATCACATCGGGGTGCCCGAGCGCCTTCGCGGCTTCCGGATCCGTGTACGCGGGATTGGCGTCACCCACCGCCTCCGCGAATTCCCGGATCTTCTCCCGGCCGACCTCGTAGGGCTCGGTGGGCGGATAGGCCCGCCCCACGAAGGACTGGTCGAGCGCCATGGCTCACTCCTCCTGGTCGAACTGATCAATTACCGGGCCTGGCCCGGGAGGTGGGAAAACGACACGAGGCCGTCCCCGCGAACGGGGACGACCTCGTGCCAGAGCCTGTGTCCGAAGACGCGCTGGAGTCAGCGGGTCTCGCGGTGCGCGGTGTGCGAGTTGCAGCGCGGGCAGTGCTTCTTCATCTCAAGACGGTCCGGGTTGTTGCGCCGGTTCTTCTTGGTGATGTAGTTCCGCTCCTTGCACTCCACGCAGGCCAGCGTGATCTTCGGGCGGACGTCGGTGGCAGCCACGTGAGTGCTCCTTGACGGATGGATGGACGGATGAACGCATAAAAGAGTAGCCGATTGGGAGACCGACCCCACAATCGGCTACTTTTGTTGCTCGCTACTTTGAGTAGCGGTGACCGGACTTGAACCGGTGACACAGCGATTATGAGCCGCTTGCTCTACCGACTGAGCTACACCGCTTTGATGTGATCCGCCCCCCACCGCGAGGTGGGGGACGCTTCACACCAGAGCCCCAATGCGGAATCGAACCGCAGACCTTCTCCTTACCATGGAGACGCTCTACCGACTGAGCTATTGGGGCGAGCGATGAAGACATTACACGCTCGGCCGCCGATCGCCCAAATCCGTTTCCCGGGCCCTCCGCGACACCCTTCCCGGGGGCCTCGCGGGGCCCCTTCCGGCCCCTCCGCCCCGGCCTCCGGGACCCCCGACCCCGCCGGTACGACTATTGCGCCCCTCCCCGGCGACCGCCCCGCGGCGCCCTAGGCTCGGGACCCGCTGCGCGATCTTGGGAGGACGGCCCGCCGCTCCGGCGCGCGGCGACCACCGCCGCCGCCAGGACCGACCGAGCCCCGCAGGAGCGCGATGCCCGACAGCCAGCCGCAGCAGCCGCCCCAGTCCCCGCGCAGCGGCGGCGAGGGCACCGGTCCCGGCCCCCGTCCCGAGCACTCCCTGCTGCTCAGCGGCGCCCGGCTGACCGACGGGCGCACCGTGGACGTCCGCCTCGGCGGCGGCCGCGTCGAAGCCGTCGGCACCGCCGGCAGCCTCACCGCCCCCGCCCCCTCCCGGGTGGACCTCACCGGCTACCTCCTGCTGCCCGCCCCCGCCGAACCCCACGCCCACGGGGACACCGCCCTCACGGCCGACACCGAGGGTCCCGCCCCGCACGCCCCGGAGGAGATCCAGCGCCGGGCCACCGAGGCCGCGCTGCTCCAACTCGGCCACGGCGCCACGGCCGTCCGCTCGCACGTCCGCATCGGCCCCTGGCCCGGCACCGGGGCCGAGACCGGGACCGACCGGGGGCCGGACACGGGACTGGAGGCCCTGGCCGCCGTGCTCCGGGCCCGACGCTCCCTGCGCGGGCTGACCGACCTCACCACCGTCGCCGTACCCCGGCTGCTCACCGGCCGGGCGGGCGCCGACGGCCGCGCCCTGCTGCGTGACGCCCTCAAGATGGGCGCCGGCGTGGTCGGCGGCTGCCCCGACCTGGACCCGGACCCCGCCGGCCACGCCGAGACGGTGCTGCGGCTCGCCGCCGAACACGGCTGCCCCGCCGACCTCCACACCGACGGGGACGACCCCGCCCTGCTGGCCCGGATCGCCGCCATGGCGGAAGGACTGCGCACCGGCGTCGCCCTCGGCCCCTGCGGCGGCCTCTCCCGGCTCTCCCTGGACACCGCCACCCGCGCCGCCGAGCGCCTGGCCGCCGCCGGCGTCACCGTCACCTGCCTCCCCCAGGGCGACTGCGCCACCCTCGACCGCCGCGGACTGCGCACCGCGCCCGTACGGCTGCTGCGGGCGGCCGGGGTACGGGTGGCCGCCGGCAGCGGCGCCCTGCGCGACACGGCCAACCCGGTCGGCCGCGGGGACCCGCTGGAGGCCGCGTACCTCCTCGCCTCCCAGAGCGGACTGCGGCCCGCCGACGGCTACGAGGCCGTCAGCACCGCCGCCCGGGAGGCGATGGGACTGCCCGAGGTCCGGGTGGAGGCCGGCTTCCCCGCGGAGCTGCTGGCCGTGCGCGGCGACCGGATCGCGGGGGTGCTCTCCCTGGCGTACAGCCGGATCGTGATCCACCGCGGCCGGGTCGTGGCCCGCACCAGCGCGGTCCGCGAGTACTGCGATTCCGCGGTCGAGGTGGCCCTGGAGCTCCCCCGGCAGGGCCGGATGGAGCCGGGCCCCTGAGCGGCGGCGCCGTTCCGCCCTGCCGCCGTCGTACCGTCGGAGCATGCGCATCGTCATCGCAGGTGGACACGGTCGGATCGCGCTGCGGCTGGAGCGACTGCTCGCCGCACGCGGCTACGAGGTCGCGGGCATCGTCCGCGACCCGGCACAGGGCGACGACCTCCGGGAGGCGGGGGCCGAACCGGTCCTCTGCGACCTGGAGTCGGCCTCGCTGGAACAGGTGGCGGCCGTCCTCCAGGGCGCCGAGGTCGCGGTGTTCGCGGCCGGCGCGGGCCCCGGCAGCGGGGCCGACCGGAAGGACACCGTGGACCGCGGCGCCGCCGTGCTCTTCGCCGACGCCGCCGAACGCGCGGGCGTACGACGCTTCCTGATGGTCTCTTCGATGGGCGCCGACGCCCGGCACCCCGGCGACGAGGTCTTCGACGTCTACCTCCGCGCCAAGGGCGAGGCCGACGACCACGTGCGGACCCGGCTCGGGCTGGAGTGGACGGTGCTGCGCCCCGGCGCCCTCACGGACGACCCGGGGACGGGCCTGGTCCGACTGGAGGCGTCCACGGGCCGCGGCTCGGTCCCCCGCGACGACGTGGCCGCCGTCCTGGCGGAGCTGGTGGAGACCCCCGCCACGGCCGGACTGACCCTGGAGCTCGTCGAGGGCTCCGCCCCGGCGGCCGTGGCGGTCCGCGACGTGGCCGGCAACTGACCGAGCGGGCGAGGGGCCCCGGGGCGACCGACCGGGGCCTCCCTGACGTCCGGGACCCTCGGTCCGCGGTCTGCGGCCGGACCGCACCCGCACATGCGAAAGGACCCCCGTCCGCTGCGTTTCCGCAGTGGACGGGGGTCCTGTTCGTGTGGCGGCGCCAGGATTCGAACCTGGGTAGGCAGAGCCGACGGATTTACAGTCCGTTCCCATTGGCCACTCGGGCACACCGCCATGGGATGTCGCCGTCGGGATCTTCGCCTTCCGGCGCCGCTCCCTGGCAACGACGTAAACAATACCTGATGTGCGGGGGTGCTCCACCACCGGATTGATCAGGGCCTCCGGCGCGCCGGGTGGCTAGGCTTTGCCGGGCGGACACGGGGAGCAACCGGGTCCGCGTCCGTACGAGCCACACATCCGACGCAAGGAGCCACAGGACATGGCCGACTCCAGTTTCGACATCGTCTCGAAGGTCGAGCGGCAGGAGGTCGACAACGCCCTCAACCAGGCCGCCAAGGAGCTCTCGCAGCGCTACGACTTCAAGGGCACGGGCGCCACCATCGCCTGGTCCGGCGAGAAGATCCTCATGGAGGCGAACTCCGAGGAGCGGGTCAAGGCGGTCCTCGACGTCTTCGAGACCAAGCTGGTCAAGCGCGGCATCTCGCTCAAGGCCCTGGACGCGGGCGAGCCGCAGCTGTCCGGCAAGGAGTACAAGATCTTCGCCTCCATCGAGGAGGGCATCTCCCAGGAGAACGCCAAGAAGGTCGCCAAGATCATCCGCGACGAGGGCCCCAAGGGCGTCAAGGCCCAGGTCCAGGGCGACGAGCTGCGCGTCAGCTCGAAGAGCCGGGACGACCTCCAGGCCGTCCAGCAGCTGCTGAAGGGCAAGGAGCTGGACTTCGCGATCCAGTTCGTGAACTACCGGTAGGGATCACCGCAGGCGCACGCGCGCGTCCCCTCGGGGGTGCCGTGCGGGCCGCCGTCGCCGTGCTCCGGGTGCGCCCCGGGCGCGGGGCGGTGCCGTACGGCGCGCGTGCGGCGTGTGCTCCGCGATCGACCCCCTGTGGCCCCTTGGGGCCGGGCCCGTGCGCCCACCACGCTGGTGGCACCGGCCGCCCACGTGGACAGGGGGTTTTCGCATGCCTGGAGCAGGCACCGTTCGGCAGGATCTCGCGGCTTCGGTGGTGGTGGCGCTGGTGGCGCTGCCGCTGTGCGTGGGGGTGGCCGTGGCCTCGGGGGTACCGGCCGAACTGGGGCTGGTCACGGGGGTGGTCGGGGGGCTGGTCACCGGCTGGTTCCGGAGCAGCGCCCTTCAGGTCAGCGGGCCGGCGGCCGGGCTGACGGTGCTCGTCTACGAGGCCGTGGCCGTGCACGGGCTCGCCGCCCTGGGGGTGCTGGTGTGCGCGGCGGGGCTGGTGCAGGTGGTGTTGGGGCTGCTGCGGTTCGGGAGGTGGTTCCGGGCCGTCTCGGTGGCGGTGGTGCAGGGGATGCTCGCGGGGATCGGGCTGGTCCTGATCACCGGGCAGTTGTACGTCGTCGGGGACGCCGCGGCGCCGGGGAGCACCCTGGCGAAGCTGGGCGGGCTGGTGGACCTGGGCGGGCGGGTGGAGTGGACCGCGGTGGCCCTGGGCGCGGGCACGGTGGCGGTGATGGTGCTGTGGCCGCGGCTGCCGAGGGCGGTGTCGGGGCTGGTGCCGGGTGCGCTGGTGGCGGTGGCCGCGGCCACCGGGGCGACGGCGGTGTTCGCGCTGCCGGTGGCGAAGGTCGAGGTCAGCGGGGTGCTCGCGGCGGTGTCCCCGCCGGGCGGGGCGGAGCTGGCGGCCCTGTGGTCGCCGGGGGCCCTGGCGACGGTGTCGGCGCTGGCCCTGATCGCCTCGGCGGAGACGCTGTTCAGCGCGGCGGCGGTGGACCGGCTGCACGACGGGCCGCGGACGGAGTACGACCGGGAGCTCGTGGCGCAGGGGGCCGGCAACACCCTGTGCGGGCTGTTGGGGGCGCTGCCGATGACGGCGGTGATCGTGCGGAGCGCGGCGAACGTGGAGGCGGGGGCTCGGACCCGGGCCTCGCGGATCCTGCACGGGGTGTGGCTGCTGCTGTTCGCGGTGCTGCTGCCGGGGACGCTGGAGGCGGTTCCGGTGGCGGCGCTCGCCGGGGTGCTGCTGTTCGCCGGGTGGAAGCTGTTGCCGCTGCGGGCGGTGGGGAGCCTGTGGCGCAGTCACCGGGGCGAGGCGGTCGTGTTGGTGGTGACGGCGGGGGCGATCGTCACGACGAACCTGTTCGAGGGGGTGCTGGTGGGGTTGGGGCTGGCGGTGGCGAAGTCGGCCTGGGAAACCTCGCACGTGCACATCGAGGTGGTGCCGGAGGGGGCGGGGCTGCGGGTGCGGGTGCTCGGCAACGCGACCTTCCTGCGGCTGCCGAAGCTGATGGAGGCGCTGGAGGGGGTGCCGGTGGATCGGGTGGTGCGGCTCGATCTCAGGGGATTGCGGCACCTCGATCACGCGTGCCTGACGGCGTTGGAGGGGTGGGGGCGGGAGCGCGGGGTGGAGCCGGAGGGGGTGGCGGGGGTGGGGTGAGGGAATGTGCCTCTGCGAAGGGTGGGGTGGTCGGTCCGGCCCGGGGGCGACTCAGCGGGAGGCGAAGGGGGCGTCCGTGGGGACGATTTCTCGGCCCAGGGGGAGGAGGGAGATCGGGATCATCTTGAAGTTGGCGATGCCGAAGGGGATGCCGATGATCGTCACGCAGAGGGCGATGCCGGTGACGACGTGGCCGAGGGCCAGCCACCAGCCGGCGAGGACCAGCCAGAGGACGTTGCCCACGCAGGAGGGGGCTCCGGCGTCGCGGCGTTCGACGGTGGTGTAGCCGAAGGGCCAGAGGGCGTAGAGGGCGATGCGGAAGGCGGCCAGGCCGAACGGGATGCCGATGATGGTGACGCAGAGGATGAGGCCGGCGAGGCAGTAGCCGAGGAACAGCCAGAAGCCGCTCAGCACCAGCCATATGACGTTGAGGACTGTCTTCATCGTTCCTTCTTCACTGGTGACGGCCCGCCATCTGTTCGAGCCTGGCGATGCGTTCGGCCATGGGCGGGTGGGTGGAGAACATCCGGGAGAGGCCCTGCCCGGGGCGGAACGGGTTCGCGATCATCATGTGGCTCGCGGTCTCCAGCCGTGGTTCGGGGGGCAGGGGGAGCTGCTTGGTGCCCGCGTCGAGCTTGCGGAGGGCGCTGGCGAGGGCGAGGGGGTCGCCGGTGAGCTGGGCGCCCGAGGCGTCGGCCTCGTACTCGCGGGAGCGGCTGATGGCGAGCTGGATGACGGAGGCCGCGACCGGGCCGAGGATCATGATGAGCAGCATGCCGAGGAGGCCGGGGCCGTCGTCGTCGTTGGACCGCCCGATGGGGATCAGCCAGGCGAAGTTCACCAGGAACATGATCACGGAGGCGAGGGCGCCCGCCACGGAGGAGATCAGGATGTCCCGGTTGTAGACGTGGCTGAGCTCGTGGCCGAGGACCCCGCGCAGTTCTCGCTGGTCGAGGATGCGGAGGATGCCCTCGGTGCAGCAGACGGCGGCGTTGCGCGGATTGCGGCCGGTGGCGAAGGCGTTGGGGGCTTCCGTGGGCGAGATGTACAGGCGCGGCATGGGTTGGCGCGCGGAGGTGGAGAGCTCGCGCACCATGCGGTAGAGCTCCGGGGCCTCGAACTCGCTGACCGGGCGGGCCCGCATGGCGCGCAGGGCGAGCTTGTCGCTGTTCCAGTACGCGTAGGCGTTGGTGCCCAGCGCCACGAAGACGGCGACGATCAGGCCCGTACGCCCGAAGAAGCTTCCTATGACGATGATGAGTGCGGACAGCCCGCCGAGTAGTACGGCGGTCTTCAGCCCGTTGTGCCGGCGGTGCACGGTACGCCCTCCAAGTGGTGCGGCAGGGGGACCCTGGGGGAAGGGCCTACGGTCCAGTGGACCCTTCCTTCCTGGTCAACGCCACGCGGAGGGCCGTGGTTCCCGGGCGGGGGCCGGGGGCGGCAGGGCGCGGGTGCCGGGGGCGTTACGCCGTACGGGCGACACCGGGGGTCCGGTGCCGCCCGTACGGGGCGTGGTGGGGGTGCGGGCTACTGCGGGAAGAGGCTGCCCGTGGCGAAGCGGAGGACGAGCTGGGGGGCGCCGGACAGGACGAGGGCGACCAGGCCGGTGAGGGCCACGGTGAGGGTGACCGGGAGCGGCGGCCGGGGGCGGGCGGCGGGGGCCGGGAGGGCCCCTTCGGGGGCCGTGGCGGGCTCGCCGGGCGCCTCTCCGGCCCGCGCCGCGGTGGTGTCCTTCGTGGGGGCCGTCGGGGCTTCGGCGGCGGCCGGGGCCGTGCGGAAGAGAAGGGCGGTCCACTTCAGGTAGTAGGCGAGGGCGGCGACGACGTTGAGGGCCATGAGGACGGCCAGCCAGCCGAGGCCCGCGTCGACGGCGGAGCGGAAGACGGCCACCTTCGCGAAGAGGCCGATGACGCCCGGCGGCAGGCCGGCCAGGCAGAGCAGGAAGAAGGCCAGGGAGAGGGCGGCGAGGGGGCGGCGGGCGTAGAGGCCGCGGAAGTCCTCGACGCGGCCCAGGGGGGCGGTGCGGGCGACGAGGGCGACCACGGCGAAGGCGCCGAGGTTCGCCGCCGCGTACATGAGGGCGTAGGCGACGGTGGAGCCGATCTGGTCGCGGCCCGCGTACGCGGCGGCGGCCAGGGGGACCAGCAGGTAGCCGGCCTGGCCGACGGAGGACCAGGCGAGGAGCCGTACGGCGCTGTGGGCGCGGCCGGGGTCCTGGCGCAGGGCGGCGGCGTTGCCGAGGGTCATGGTGAGGGCGGCGAGGACGGCGAGGGCCGGGCCCCACACGTGCGAGTACGCGGGGAAGGCGAGCACGGTGACGAGGATCAGGCCGGTGAAGCCGACGGCCTTGCCGATCACCGACAGGTAGGCGGCGATCGGGAGGGGGGCGCCGACGTACGTGTCGGGGACCCAGAAGTGGAAGGGGACGGCGGCCGTCTTGAAGGCGAAGCCGACCAGGGTGAGGGCCACGCCGGTGACGGCGAGGGTGTCGAGGCCCGCGGGGACCTCGTCGAGGCCGTCGGCGATCCGACCGAGGTGGAGGCTGCCGGTGGTGGCGTAGACGAAGCTGACGCCGAGCAGCGTGACCGCGGTGGCGGTGACCGAGGAGAGGAAGAACTTCAGGGCGGCCTCGGAGGACATCCGGTCGCCGCGGCGCATGCCGACCAGCGCGAAGGCGGGCAGCGAGGCCACCTCCAGGGCCACGATCAGGGTGGCGAGGTCGCGGGAGGCGGGCAGCAGGGCGGCGCCGGCGGCGGAGGACAGCAGCAGGAACCAGAACTCGCCCGCGGGCAGCTTCTCGTCCCGGACGGCGGTGACCGACAGCAGGGCGGTCAGGAGGGCGCCCGCGAGGACCAGGAGCTGCACGGTGAGGGCGAACCGGTCGGCGCTGTAGCTGCAGGCCGTGGGGTCCGCGGTGAGGCAGAAGGTGGTGCGGTCGTCGCCGCGCAGGGGCAGCAGGGCGAGGGTGGCCGCGGCGAGTCCGGCGACGGAGATCCAGCCGAGGACGGCCTTGTTGCGTTCGCTGGTGAACAGGTCGGCGACGAGGGCGACCAGGCCGGTCAGGGCGGCGATCAGCGGGGGTGCGACGGCGACCCAGTCCACGGACTGGACCAGGCTCGCGGCCAGGGGGGCGTGGGCCGTCATGCGTTGCCTCCTGCGAGGAGCTTCTGGACGGCCGGGTCGGTGAGGCCGAGGAGGATGGCGGGCCAGAGGCCGGCGAGGAGGGTGAGCAGGACCAGCGGGGTCCAGGCGGCGAACTCGTAGCCGCGCACGTCGGGCAGGGCGGGGGGCCGGTCGTCGGGCCGGGTCTCCGGGTGGGCCTCGGGGTCGGCCGGCAGGTGCTCGCCCATGCAGACCCTGCGGACGACGATCAGCAGGTAGGCGGCGGTGAGCAGGGTGCCGAGGCCGCCGAGGACCATGAAGACCAGGAAGGCGGGCCTGCTGAGGCCGGGGGCCGGCTGGTAGGCGCCGAACAGGGTGAGCATCTCTCCCCAGAACCCGGCGAGGCCGGGCAGGCCCAGGGAGGCGACGGCGGCGAAGGCGAGGAGGGCGCCGAGGCGGGGGGCGCGGCCGTAGAGGGCGGCGCCGGTGGCCCCGGCGAGGGTGTCGAGGTCGCTGGTGCCGTAGCGGTCCTTGAGGGCGCCGACGAGGAAGAACAGCAGGCCGGTGATGAGGCCGTGGCCGATGTTCGCGAAGAGGGCGCCGTTGACTCCGGTGGGGGTCATGGTGGCGATGCCGAGGAGCACGAAGCCCATGTGGCCCACGGAGGAGTAGGCGATGAGGCGCTTCAGGTCTCCCTTGGCGCCCTTGCGGGCGAGGGCGAGGCAGGCCAGGGACCCGTACACGATGCCGACGGCGGCGAAGGCGCCGAGGTAGGGGGCGAGGGTCTGCATGCCGTCGGGGGTGACGGGGAGCAGGATCCGGACGAACCCGTAGGTGCCCATCTTCAGCATGACGCCCGCGAGGAGGACGGAGCCGACGGTGGGGGCGGCGGTGTGCGCGTCGGGGAGCCAGCTGTGCAGGGGCCACATCGGGGTCTTCACGGCGAGGCCGACGCCGATGGCGAGGGCCGCGAGGAGCTGGGTGGTGCCGGTGAGTTCGCGGCCGTGGTCGGCGGCGAGGGCCACCATGTCGAAGGTGCCCGCGTCCAGGCCGATGAGGAGCAGGCCGAGGAGCATGACCACGGAGCCGAGCAGGGTGTAGAGGATGAACTTCCCCGCGGCGGCGCGCCGCTGGTCCCCGCCCCAGCGGGCGATGAGGAAGTACATCGGGATGAGGACCGTCTCGAAGGCGAGGAAGAACAACAGCAGGTCGAGGACGGCGAAGGTGGCGAGGGTGCCGGTCTCCAGGACCAGCAGCAGGGCCACGAAGGACTTGGCGGACGGGCCCGCGGGGAGCTTGAAGTAGGAGTAGAGCGCGCAGAGGAAGAACAGCAGCGCGGTCATCAGCAGGAGCGGGAGGGAGATCCCGTCGACGCCGAGGTGGATCCGTACGTCGAGGGCGGGGATCCAGCTGACGTCGGTGGTCGCCTGGAACCGCGCGGGGGCGTCGTGGTCGAAGCCGAGGGCGAGGACCACGGCGGCGGCGAGGACGGCGCCGGTGACGGTGACGCCGTGCCGGAGCACGGCCTGGTCGGGGCTGCGGCCCTTGAGTCCCGGCGGGGCGGGGAGCAGGGCCGCCGCGGCGCCGAGGAGGGGTGCGGCCACGGTGAACGCCAGGAGGAACTGCATCACGGATGCGCTGATATCAATCACGGCTGACTCACGGCTCACGATCCGGCGTTGGCGTTGGCGAGGACGGCGACGGCGACCGCGAGGACCACGGAACCGGCGAGCAGGACGCTCAGGTAGGTCTGGACGTTGCCGGTCTGGGCGCGGCGCACGAGGAGGCCGAGGAGGCGGGGGGCGCCCCCGGCTCCGCGGACGTACGTGTCGACGACCTCGCGGTCGAGGAAGCGGACCAGGGAGGCGGCGGACCGGACGGGGCGCACGAACAGCGCGGCGTAGGCGGCGTCGAGGTGGAAGCCGGCGGCCGCGTGCGGGTGCAGGGGGCCGAGGAGGGCGGGGCCGGGGTCGGGGGCCGGGACCGTCGCGGGGTCGGGGGCGGGGGCGGGTGCGCCGACGGGGGCGGGGGCCTCCGCGGGCCGGGCGCCGAGGGCGCGGGCGCGCTGCCACAGGGCGCGGGCGAGGACGGCGCCGAGGACGGCCGCTCCGGTGCCGAGGACCGAGGTGGTCAGGGTGGGCTTGAGGGAGTTGCCGTCGAACCAGTCGGGCAGCTCCCCGTAGGCCAGACCGAAGGCGACCGTGGGGACGGCCAGCAGCCACAGCACGCCGGTCATGGCGATCGGCTGGCGGCCGTGGTCGGGGGCCGGGGCGCCGCTGCCGCGGAAGGCCAGCAGCCACAGCCGGGTGGCGTAGGCGGCGGTGAGGAAGGCGGTCAGGACCCCGGCGACGAGGACGGTCCAGCCGGCGGCGCCGGGCGCGGCCTCGGTCTCGCCGAAGGCGGCGTGCTCGGCGGCGACGAGGACGGACTCCTTGGAGAAGAAGCCGGCGAAGGGCGGCAGCGCGGCGAGCGCGGCCAGGCCGATCGTCATGGTCCAGAAGGTGTCGGGGACGCGCCGGGAGAGGCCGCTCATGCGGCTCATGACCGTCAGGGAGTTGGTGCCGGCGGCGTGGATGACGGCGCCGGCCGCGAGGAAGAGCAGGGCCTTGAAGAAGCCGTGGGAGATCAGGTGGAAGACGGCGGCCCCGCGGTCGGCGACGGCGAGGGCGCCGATCATGTAGCCGAGCTGGCCGACGGTGGAGTAGGCGAGGACCCGTTTGACGTCGTCCTGGGCGAGGGCGGCGAGGGCGGAGCCGATCATGGTGACGGCGGCCATCACGGCCATCACGACGAGGGCGGCCCGGGAGGCCGTGAACACCGGGAGGAGCCGGGCGATGAAGTAGACGCCGGCCGCGACCATCGTGGCGGCGTGGATCAGCGCGGAGACCGGGGTGGGGCCCGCCATGGCGTCGGGCAGCCAGGTGTGCAGCGGGAACTGGGCCGACTTGCCCGCGACGCCCGCGAGGAGCAGCAGGGCGATCAGGGTGGGGTGGTCCAGACCGCCGGAGGCGATCGAGCCGAGGATCCGGGTGATGCGGAAGGAGCCCGCGTCGGCGGCCAGGGCGAAGATGCCGATGAGGAAGGGCACGTCTCCGAGCTTGGTGACGAGGAACGCCTTCAGGGAGGCGGTGCGGGCCGCTTCGGTCTCCCAGTAGTGGCCCACCAGGAAGTACGAGCAGATGCCCATGACCTCCCAGCCGACCAGCAGCACCATCAGGTCGCCGGAGTAGACGACGAGGAACATGGCGGCGGTGAACAGGGACACCAGGGCCGCGTACGAGGGGTAGCGCGGGTCCTCGCGCAGGTAGGCCGTGGAGTACAGCTGCACGCACGCGGCGACCACGCCGACGAGGATCGCCACGGGGGCGGCGAAGCCGTCGATGTGGAGGGCCAGCTCGATGGGGACCGAGCCGGTGGGGGTGAGTTCGGTGGCGGCGTCCACGGCGGGGCCGCCGCCCTGGCGCACCGCGACGAACACGGCGAGGACCGTGGAGGCCAGGACGGGCAGGATCGCCAGGGGCCGGACGAAGCCGGGGGCGGTGCGGCCGAGGAGCAGTCCGGCCACCGCGCCCAGGAAGGGCAGCAGCGGGACGAGCACGGCGAGGGTGGTGGTGGTCACGCGGCGGCTCCGGTGGCGCGGTCCGCGGCGGCGGTCCCGGGGACCGGGTCGGCGGGGCCGGGCCGGTGGGGCTCGGCGGTGTCGCGCAGCTTGTCGATGTCGGCGGTCCCGCGGTTGCGGTACACCATCAGCACGATGGCCATGCCGATGCCGATCTCCGCAGCGGCGATGGCGATGGTGAAGAGGGTGAGGGCCTGGCCGGCGTGGAGGGTGTCGCGGAGCCAGACGTCGAAGGCCACCAGGTTGAGGTTGACGGCGTTGAGCATCAGCTCCACGGACATCAGGACCAGGATGGCGTTGCGGCGGGCGAGGACCCCGTACAGGCCGGTGCAGAAGAGCAGGGCCGCGAGCACGGCGGGGTAGGCGAGGTGCATCAGCGCTCCTCCTTGCCGGTGCGGCCGGCGTCGGTGCCGGTACGGGCTCCGTCGTCGGCCGCGCGGGCCTGTTCGGCGGCCTTGTGCTTGCGGGACAGGACGATCGCGCCGACGAGGGCGGCGAGCAGGAGGACCGACAGGGCCTCGAAGGGCAGCACCCAGTGCCGGAACAGGATCTGTCCGGTGACCTCGGTGGAGCCCTGGACGGGTCCGTCGAGGTCGATCCAGGTGGTGCGGAAGGCGTCGACGACCACCCAGACGAGGGCGACCGCGGCGGTGACGGCCACGGTGAGGGCGGCCCACCGGTTGCCGGAGTCGGCGTCCGGGGAGGGCCCGATGGGGGCCTTGGTGAGCATCAGTCCGAAGAGCAGCAGGACGACCACGGAGCCGAGGTAGATCAGGACCTGCACCCAGGCGATGAACTCGGCGGTGAGGAGCAGGTACTCCACGGCGATCCCGCCGAGGGCGACGACCAGCCAGAGGGCGGCGTGGACGAGCTGCTTGGTGGTGACGGTGACGACGGCCGCGCCGAGGGTGGCGATGCCGACGAGCAGGAAGGCGATCTCGATCCCGGTCGGGGAGAGGAAGCCGGGGGCCGCGGCGGCGGCCAGGGTGGCTGCGGGGGTCACGCGTCTCCCTCCGGGGCGGTGGTCGGGTCGGGCTGCGGGGCGGCGGCTTCGGCGGCCGCCGCGGCGGCGGCCTCGGCCTTCTCGGCGGCCTTGCGGGCGGCGGCGATCTCCTTGGGTTCCTCGGCCGCGGGGTCGAGGGCGGGCGGCGCGGGGACGGTCCACATCCACTCGCGGAGCTTGTCGCGCTCGTGGGTCAGCTCGTGGATGTCGGTCTCCGCGTACTCGAACTCCGGCGACCAGAAGAGGGCGTCGAAGGGGCACACCTCGATGCAGATCCCGCAGTACATGCAGAGGGAGAAGTCGATGGCGAAGCGGTCGAGGACGTTGCGGCTGCGCTCGCGGCCACCGGGGGCGGCGGCGGGGACCGTCTCCTTGTGGGAGTCGATGTAGATGCACCAGTCGGGGCACTCGCGGGCGCAGAGCATGCAGACCGTGCAGTTCTCCTCGAACAGCCCGATGACGCCGCGGGAGCGCGGCGGCAGGTGGGGCTGCGCCTCGGGGTACTGCGCGGTGTGCGAGCGCTTCGTCATGGTGCGCAGGGTGACGGCGAGGCCCTTGGCCAGGCCGGATCCGGGAATGGGCATCAGCTGATCGCCACCTTCACGATGCCGGTGAGCGCGATCTGGGCGAGCGCGAGCGGGATGAGCGTGGTCCAGGCGAGCTTCTGGAGCTGGTCCTCGCGGAGCCGCGGGTAGGAGACCCGCAGCCAGATCACGACGAAGGCCAGGACCGCGATCTTGAGGAGGGTCCAGGCCCAGCCGAGGCCGTCACCGCCGAACGGGCCGTGCCAGCCGCCGAGGAAGAGGACGGTGGTCAGGGCGCAGAGCACCACGATGCCCGCGTACTCGGCGAGCAGGAACAGGGCGAACCGCAGGCCGGTGTACTCGGTGTACGCGCCGAAGATGATCTCGGAGTCGGCCACGGGCATGTCGAAGGGGGGCCGTTGGAGTTCGGCGAGGCCCGCGGTGAAGAAGACCAGGGCGCCGACGATCTGCCAGGGCAGCCACCACCACTCGAAGGCTTCGACGATGCCCGGCAGGGAGACCGTGCCGGCGGCCATGGCCACGGAGGCCGCGGCGAGCAGCATGGGCAGTTCGTACGCGAGCAGCTGCGCGGCCGTGCGCAGGCCGCCGAGGAGGGAGAACTTGTTGGCGGAGGCCCAGCCGGCCATCAGGCTGCCGAGGACGCCGACGCCCATCACGGCGAGGGCGAAGAAGACGCCCGCGTCGATGACCTGGCCGACGGCTCCTTCGCCGGGGCCGATGGGGATGGCGAGGAGGACGAGCAGATAGGGCAGCAGGGCCACGGCGGGGGCGAGCTGGAAGATCTTCCGGTCCGCGTTCGCCGGGACGATGTCCTCTTTCTGCGCGAACTTCACGCCGTCGGCCACGAGCTGGGCCCAGCCGTGGAATCCGCCCGCGTACATGGGGCCGAGGCGGCCCTGCATGTGGGCCATCACCTTGTGCTCGGTCTGCCCGATGACGAGGGGCATGACGAGGAAGACGGCGAAGACGACGAGCAGTCGCAGCGCGACGTCGAGGACGTCGTTCACGAGTCGCCTCCGGGGTCGGTCTCGGTGTCGGGCTTGGTCTCGGGCTTGCTCCCCGGCCGGGTGTCGGGCTCGGGCTTCACGGGCTCGGCCTCGGCCTCGGGGGCGGTGTCCGCCTCGGGCCGCGCGGGCTCGGCGGGCGGCTCGGGTGCGGCGGCGGGCGCCGCCGGCTCCGGGGCCGGGTCGTCGAAGGCGGGGCGGGCGTGGTGCCAGGGGGCGTCGGAGCTGCGCGGGGCGGTGGGGCGCGTCCCCTCCGCGGGGGCGGCCGGCGTCGCGGGGGCGGCCTGGCTCGCCGAACCGTCCGCCGCGGAGCGGGAGCGGCGCGGCGGGCGGGCGGCGGGCGCGGCCGGGGCTCCGGGCTCGGCACCGGCGGGACCCGTACCCGGGGTGCTCGCACCCGGGGCGCTCGTACCCGCGCTGTCCGGGGTCGTGGTGTCGGGAGCGGCGGCCTGGCTCACGGAGCCTTCGGAGACCGAGCGGGAGCGGCGCGGCGGACGCGCGGCGGCCCCCTCCGTTCCGGCGCCGGCTCCGGCCGCCCCGGTTCCCTGCGGGGCCGTGGCCTCCGCCGGACCGGCGGTCGTGGTCGGCGCCTGGCCGACCGAGCCCTCGGCGGCCGTGCGGGTCCGACGGACCGGGGCGCCCTCGCCGGCGGCGGGACGGGCCCGGCGGGCCGGCGCTCCCTCGGCGCCGGCGGCCGCACCGGCCGCGGCCCGCGGGGTGCGGGCCGGGCGGGCCGGGGCCGGCGGCAGCTGGCCCTTGAGCGGGCCCCACTCGTTGGGGTCGGGGACGCCCGGCGGGAGCATCTGACGGCGCTTGGGACCGCCGTGCTCGGCGCCCTCCCCCGGCTCCTTCGCCCCGGGCCACGCCTTGGCCACGCGCGCGGCGAGGACGAAGTCCTTGCGCAGCGGGTGCCCCTCGAAGCCCTCGGGCAGCAGCAGGGGGACCAGGTGCGGGTGCCCGGTGAAGGAGACCCCGAACATCTCGTGCGTCTCGCGCTCGTGCCATTCGGCGCCCGCGTACACGTCCACGGCGCTGGGCAGCACCGGGGCGGAGTGCGGGACGGTGGTGCGCACCAGCAGGCGTCGGACCCGGCCCGGTGCCAGGGCGGCCAGGTGGGCGCAGATCCGGAAGCCGGTGCCCGGCTCGTCCACCGCGCTCAGCCAGTCGAAGTAGGTGCAGCCCAGGTCGGTACGGGCGGTCTCCAGGGCGGCGATCCAGCCCTCGGCCGGCACGTCCACGGTCAGCAGGTCGTACGCGGACTCGGCCGTGGCCCCGGGGCCGAAGACCTCCTCGACCGCCTCGGGCAGGGAGTCGTACGGGTTCACGCGCCGGCCTCCGGGGTGGTGCCCGCGGCGGATCCGGCGCCGCCGGAAGCGGGCGGGGCGGGCGGGGAGACCAGGCCGCTGGTCAGGGCGGCGACGGAGGGCCGGCCGGCCGCGGCGTAGCGCTCGTCCAGGGACTCCCGGGCGATCTTCTCCTGGAGCTTGAGGATGCCCTGGAGCAGCGCCTCGGGGCGGGGCGGGCAGCCGGGGACGTACACGTCCACCGGAATGATCTGGTCCACGCCCTTGGTGACGGAGTACGAGTCCCAGTACGGGCCGCCGCAGTTGGAGCAGGCGCCGAAGGAGATGACGTACTTCGGCTCGGGCATCTGCTCGTAGAGCCGCTTGACGGCCGGGGCCATCTTGTCGGTGACCGTGCCGGAGACGATCATCAGGTCGGCCTGCCGGGGCCCGGGGGCGAAGGGGATGACGCCGAGCCGGATGAAGTCGTGCCGGGCCATGGAGGCGGCGATGAACTCGATGGCGCAACAGGCGAGTCCGAAGTTGAAGACCCAGAGGCTGTAGCGGCGGCCCCAGTTGAGGACCACCTTCATCGGCTCGGGCGCCAGACGGGCGAGAGCTCCCAGGCGCTTGGGCTCCGGGAGCAGCTCGGGTGCGGGGTTCCCGCTCGGGGTCGGGCTCGTCACGTCCATTCGAGGACGCCCTTCTTCCATGCGTAGAGGAGGCCGACGGCCAGGAAGCCCAGGAAGACGAACATCTCCACCAGGGTCGTGGCGCCGTACCCGTCGGCGGCGAACACCGTGGCCCACGGGAACAGGAAGATCGAGTCCACGGCGAAGATGACGTAGAGGAAGGCGTAGACGTAGTAGCGGACCTGGGTGTGCGCCCAGCCCTCGCCCACGGGGTCCACACCGCACTCGTACGTCAGGAGTTTCTCGGGGGTCGGCACCACGGGCCGCAGCAGCTTGCCCGCCCCGAAGGCCACGGCGACGAAGAGCACGCCGACCACGGCGAGCAGTCCGACGACCGAATAGCTCCGGAAATATTCGGATGCGAGCACCGTCACGGTCGAAACCGCCTGTCCTTCCGGCACGTCAGCTCCTTGCTCCCCGGCCGCTGTCCTGGATCTGTTACGGACGGGAGTCTAGGGCCTGCCTCACACGGGGTGGGGTTATCCCCCGTTCACGCCCCCCGGCCTCCCCATGGCGCGCGAGGGCCGCCGCACGGCAGGCTGTCCGATATGACCTTGACCAGCCATGTACCCGACACCTCCGTGACCGAAGGGCGGCCACCGGCCGTCCGGCCCGTGTACGCGGCGGTCACCTGGAAGGAGATCGCGTACCTCCTCTCCAGTCTCCTGACCACGCTCGTCGGATTCGTCTACGTGGTCGTCATGATCGGGGTCGCGGGTGGTCTGGCGGTGACCGCGATCGGTCTGCCGCTGCTCGCCGTGGGCCTGTTCGGCGCCCGGCAGCTGGGCCGGACCGAGCGGGCCCGGGCCCGCCTGCTGCTCGGGGTCCGGGTGGCCGAGCCGACGCCGATCCCCGCGCGCGGGGGCTTCGGCGGCTTCTTCCCCTGGCTGTGGACGAGCCTGAAGGACCCGGTGGGCTGGCGGGCCGTCCTGTACTGCCTGGTGCGGCTGCCGCTCGGGATCCTCGGCTTCACCGTGGTCGTCGCCGGGCTGTTCGTGGCCTGGCCGGTGCTCCCCTACGTGGTGCGGGGGCTGACCAACGTGGACCGGGCCATGGTGCGGGGGCTGTTGGTGCCCTCGGACGAGCTGGAGCGGCGGATCGCCGAGCTGGAGTCGGACCGCGGGGTGGTCGTGGACACCGCCGCCGCGGACCTGCGGCGCATCGAGCGGGACCTCCACGACGGGGCCCAGGCCCGGCTGGTGGCCCTGGCGATGGGGCTGGGCCTGGCCAAGGAGAAGCTGCTGGAGGACCCGGACGCGGCGGCGGCGATGGTGGACGAGGCGCACGGCGAGGTGAAGCTGGCCCTCCAGGAGCTCCGCGACCTCGCCCGCGGCATCCACCCGGCCGTCCTCACCGACCGCGGCCTCGACGCCGCCCTCTCCTCGGTGGCGGCCCGGTGCACGGTCCCGGACGGGGTCACGGTGAGCGTGGAGCTGCCGGGCCGGCCCGCCGAGGCCGTGGAGGGGATCGCCTACTTCACGGTGTCGGAACTCCTCCAGAACGTCAGCAAGCACGCGGGGGCGCGGACCGCCGCCGTGTCCGTGACGTACGTGTCCGCGCCGACCGGCGGGCGGGGCCCCGGTGCGCGGGGCGGGGGCTCGCGGGGCCGTGGCGCGTGGGGTGGGGCGCGGTTGGTGCTGCGGGTCTCCGACGACGGGCGGGGCGGGGCCCGGACCGGTGCCGGGACGGGGCTGGCGGGGCTCGCGGAGCGGCTGGACGCGGTGGACGGGCGCTTCGTGGTGGAGTCCCCCGAAGGGGGCGGGACCGTGGTGACTGCGGAGCTGCCGTGGCGTGAGCGGGGGTAGCCCCGCGGGGCGGGGCGTGCTCGGGGGTCGGCCCCCGGTCCTGTGGTGGACCGGGGGCCGACCCCTTTCGGTGGGGGGCGGGGGTGGCGTGCGCGGGTGCCGTGCCCCCCCCGGCCGGGGCTTGGTGGGGTTATCCCCCGGACGGGACACCGACTCGCCGCATGGTCCCGGGGCGGGGGCCGACGGCAGGCTGGGGGCAGGCAGGACGACGGGGTCCACGGAGAAGGAGCGGGTGGCGGAGATGGCGACGGTGTACGGGGAGCACGGGACGGGCAACGGGAAGCGGGAGCGCGTCGGATCGCGGGTCCCGGCCGTGCTGGCGGCGCCGTTCCAGGCACGGACCTGGCGGGAGTTCGGGTTCCTGCTCGTGGGACTGCCGCTGAGCACCCTGTACTTCGGCCTGGCGATCGCCGGGGTCAGCACCGGGGCCGGGCTGCTGGTCACCTTCCTCGGGGTGCCGATGCTCGCGGGCGCCCTCATGATGTGCCGCGGGTTCGGCGCGGCGGAGCGGGCCCGGGTCCGGGGGCTGCTGGGCGTGCGGATCGCGGCGCCGGAGCCGGTGCGGCCCCGGAAGGCGGGTCCGCTGTCCTGGATGGGCGCCGTCCTGAAGAGCGGTTCCGCCTGGCGGCACCTGCTGTACGCGCTGCTGCACTTCCCGTGGGCGGTGTTCACCTTCTCGATGTCCGTGGCGCTGATGGCCTGGTCCTGGTCCACGGTCACGTACCCGCTGTGGTTCTGGGTCTTCCCGACCTTCACCGACCAGCCGGGGCTCCAGCTCTTCCAGAACGGCGACTACACCTTCCACCTCGAAGGCCCCGGCGGGGTCGCGCTGGCCTTCCTGCTGGGCGTCGCCCTGCTCCTCGTCACCCCCTGGGTGATCCGGGCCTTCGCCGCCGTGGACACCGCCCTGATCCGCGGGCTGCTCGGGCCGTCCCGGCTGGCCCACCGCGTCACCGAGCTGGAGTCGGACCGCGGGGTGGTCGTGGACACCGCCGCCGCGGACCTGCGGCGCATCGAGCGGGACCTCCACGACGGGGCCCAGGCCCGGCTGGTGAACCTGGCCATGGACCTCGGGCTCGCCAAGGAGAAGGTGACCGAGGACCCGCAGGCCGCCGCCCGCATGGTGGACGAGGCCCACGGCGAGGTGAAGATCGCCCTCCAGGAGCTCCGCGACCTCGCCCGCGGCATCCACCCGGCCGTCCTCACCGACCGCGGCCTCGACGCCGCCCTCTCCTCGGTGGCCACCCGCTGCCCGGTCCCGGTCCGCGTCGAGGTGGACCTGCCGCAGCGGCCCGCGCCCGCCATCGAGGGGATCGCCTACTTCACCGTCTCCGAGCTGCTCCAGAACGTCGGCAAGCACGCCGGGGCGACCGCCGCGACCGTGGACGTCTGGCGCTCGGCGGACCGGCTGCTGCTCCAGGTCACGGACGACGGCCGGGGCGGGGCCGAGGCGGCCCCCGGCGGCGGCCTCGCCGGGCTCGCCGAGCGGATCGGGGCGGTGGACGGGGTGCTGCTGGTGGAGTCCCCCGCCGGGACCGGCACCAAGGTCACGGCCGAGCTGCCCTGGCGGCCCCGTACCGCCGGGCACTGAACCGGCCGCCCGCCCACGGAACCACCCGCCCCGGCCCGGGGGCCGGGTCCGGACTACGCGTCCGGGCCCGGCCCCCGGGCCCCCGCGCGTTCCCGGGCCGGGGCCTCCGCTCTTCTCCCGTGCGGTTGACCTGCCCTAGCCGCGAGATCAATTCCCGGACCCGTGCCCCGTTCCCGGCCTCGGACTGGGATGCTGGGCGAGTACGCGCACGACCGGGAACACACGATCGAAAACGGGGGCGGCTGAGCCGTGGAGGACAGGGTACGGGTGGTCATCGCCGAGGATTCAGTGCTGCTCCGCGAGGGCCTGACCCGGCTGCTGACCGACCGGGGGCACGAGGTCATCGCGGGCGTCGGGGACGCGGAAGCCCTGCTCAAGACCATCGCGGAGCTGGCCGAGGAGCAGTCCCTGCCGGACGTGATCGTGGCGGACGTACGGATGCCGCCCACGCACACCGACGAGGGGGTCCGGGCCGCGGTGCGGCTGCGCGCCGAGCATCCGGGACTGGGCGTGCTCGTCCTGTCGCAGTACGTGGAGGAGCGCTACGCCACCGAACTGCTGGCCGGATCCACCACCGGCGTGGGCTACCTGCTCAAGGACCGGGTGGCGGACGTCCGCGAGTTCACCGACGCCGTGGTCCGCGTGGCCCGCGGCGGCACCGCACTCGACCCGGAGGTCGTGGCCCAGCTCCTGGGCCGCAGCCGCAAGCAGGACGTCCTGGCGGGTCTGACCCCCCGCGAGCGCGAGGTGCTGGGGTTGATGGCGGAGGGCCGGACCAATTCGGCCGTGGCCAAGCAGCTGGTCGTCAGCGACGGCGCCGTGGAAAAGCACGTGAGCAACATCTTCATGAAACTCGGCCTGTCCCCGAGTGACGGGGATCACCGACGCGTTCTGGCGGTGCTCACCTACCTGAATTCATGAGTACCTGCCACCCTGTGCGCATTCGCCGCCTCCGGGCGGCGCGCACGCGGTGAACGCGTTTCCTGCCGTGGCCAGCGGTCCTTCGAGACGGCACGTCTCAAGGGACGTCCAGAATTCGAGCGACCCGAGGTAGGACACCCTTACCGACGTAGGGTTGACCTCGGGGCGCCTACGCCTCGAAGGAGGTCCAGTTCAGTGACCAGCCAGGTCAGTAGCCCAGCCGAGCAGTCCGACGGGGCCGCCGGCGCCGTCGTCGGCGAGCAGCGGACACCCACGGCACACGGCGGGAAGGAAGTCCGCCGCCTCGATCGTGTGATCATCCGTTTCGCGGGTGACTCGGGTGACGGTATGCAGTTGACCGGAGACCGTTTCACCTCCGAAACGGCTTCGTTCGGAAACGATCTGTCCACGCTGCCGAACTTTCCCGCAGAAATCAGAGCGCCCGCAGGAACACTGCCGGGCGTTTCTTCATTTCAGCTGCATTTTGCCGACCACGACATCCTGACTCCGGGTGACGCTCCGAACGTCCTCGTGGCGATGAACCCGGCCGCTCTGAAGGCGAACATCGGCGATGTGCCGCGAGGTGCGGAGATCATCGTGAACACGGACGAGTTCACGAAGCGTCCGATGGCGAAGGTGGGCTACGAGACCGATCCGCTGGAGGACGGTTCCCTCGACGGGTACCGGCTCCACAAGGTGCCGCTGACCACGCTGACCGTGGAGGCCCTGAAGGA
>NZ_JBEOSD010000009.1:0-99221 GCF_040302735.1 Streptomyces sp. NPDC097619
GTGAAGTCCGGCAGCTCGCGGCCGAAGTGGCCGTAGGCGGCGGTCTGGGCGTAGATCGGGCGGAGCAGGTCGAGGTCGCGGATGATCGCGGCCGGGCGGAGGTCGAAGACGGCCGTGATGGCGTCCTCGATCTTCGCGGTGTCGACGGTGGCGGTGCCGAAGGTCTCGACGAAGAGGCCGACGGGCTCGGCCTTGCCGATGGCGTAGGCGACCTGGACCTCGCAGCGGGCGGCGAGCCCGGCGGCGACGACGTTCTTGGCGACCCAGCGGGTGGCGTAGGCGGCGGAGCGGTCGACCTTCGACGGGTCCTTGCCGGAGAAGGCGCCGCCGCCGTGGCGGGCCATGCCGCCGTAGGTGTCGATGATGATCTTGCGGCCGGTGAGGCCGGCGTCGCCCATCGGGCCGCCGATCTCGAAGCGTCCGGTCGGGTTGACCAGCAGGCGGTAGCCCTCGGTGTCGAGCTTGATGCCCTCGGCGGCCAGCTCCTGGAGCACGTGCTCGACCACGTGTTCGCGGACGTCGGGGGCGAGGAGGGCGTCGAGGTCGATGTCCGCGGCGTGCTGAGAGGAGACCACGACGGTGTCGAGGCGGACCGGCTTGGGGCCGTCGTACTCGATGGTGACCTGCGTCTTGCCGTCGGGGCGCAGGTAGGGCAGGACGCCTTCCTTGCGCACGTCGGTGAGGCGCTTGGAGAGGCGGTGCGCGAGGTGGATGGGCAGGGGCATCAGCTCGGGGGTCTCGTCGGTGGCGTATCCGAACATGAGGCCCTGGTCGCCGGCGCCCTGCTTGTCGAGCTCGTCCTCCTCGCCGTCCACGCGGCTCTCGTAGGCGGTGTCGACGCCCTGGGCGATGTCCGGGGACTGGGCGCCGATGGAGACGGAGACCCCGCAGGAGGCGCCGTCGAAGCCCTTCTTGGAGGAGTCGTAGCCGATCTCCAGGATCTTCTCCCGGACGAGGGAGGCGATCGGGGCGTAGGCCGTGGTGGTCACCTCGCCGGCGATGTGGACCTGGCCGGTGGTGATGAGGGTCTCCACGGCGACGCGGGAGCTCGGGTCCTCGCGCAGGAGCGCGTCGAGGATGGTGTCGCTGATCTGGTCGGCGATCTTGTCGGGGTGGCCCTCGGTGACGGATTCCGAGGTGAAGAGACGGCGGGACACGGCACTCCCAGTGCGAGTCGGTGGACTGACGAGAGCGGGGGCGATGCGCGCTCGGGCGGACTCGGGACGGCGAGCCCGCCGGCGCCGAGTCTGTGGACGGCGGCTTAAGGGCCGCTTGCGCGGACGGAACGCCGGAATTGCCGCCGGTTCAGTGGTTCACCGGTTCACCGGTTCGGACGGGGCGGCGCCACCGGTTCAGACGAGCCGGCGCCACATCTCGATTTCCTCGTCGGTCAATTCGTGGAGGGCGTCCCATTTCTCGGGATGTCCGGGGGGCGGGCCGCCGATGGGGCGGCGGGGCAGGACGAGGGGGCCGGGGTCCGGCCCGCCCTCGGCGCGTCGTGGCGGTTCCGGGGGCGGCGGCTCCACGTGCGGGGTGGGCACCCAGACGCGGCCGACCGCGCCCAGGCCGACGATCAGCGTCCACCACATCCGGTTCCGCATCCTGCCCCCTTCGGCCGTCCGGCTCGACAGTCCTCCACCGTGAGGGTGCCCGCGGGGGCTTGCGGGGTGCTTAACCGGTCCGGTCGCGGTGGATGGCAAGGCCATGGCAAAGGGCATCGGCGGGCGTGGCGGGCCCCGGGCTGAACGGGTCGGCGGGGTTCCGGCAGCGACAGGATCTCGGCATGAATTCCGGTCTCCGGCCGGTATTTCGGGGTGCCCGGGGGCCTTTCGTTGACCGGCTTTCGGGGTGGCGGATCTGATCGCTTTCATGCGTGCGCTCCACGACGGGATGCGCATTCCCGCCTTCTTTTCACTCACGCCAATCAGGAGCAGCAGATGGGCAAGCAACTCGTCATGTGCGTCGTCGGCAACGGGCCCCGCGGGTTGTCCGCGCTGGAGCGCGTATGCGCGAACGCCGCTCAGTTCCCCGAGGTGGAGGTGACCGTGCATGTGGTCGACCCGGAGCGGCCAGGGCCGGGCCGGGTGTGGCGCGGGAGCCAGTCCCGGCAGCTGCTGATGAACACCGTCGCCTCGCAGGTCACCCTGTTCACCGATGACACGGTGGAGATGTCGGGGCCGCTGGCGGCCGGTCCGAGCCTGTACGAGTGGGCGCAGCTGATGACGCCGCTGGAGCCCGGGGAGGGGCTGGACGAGGAGTTCCTCGCGGAGGCCCGTCGTCTCGGCCCCAACACGTACCCGACGCGCGGGTTCTACGGCCGGTACCTGGAGTGGGTGTTCCAGCACGTGGTGGCCCTGGCGCCGGCGCACGTGCAGGTGGTGTTCCACAAGAGCCGGGCGGTGGCCCTGGACGACGGCGGGCCGACGAAGGACGGCCCGCAGACGGTGCGGCTGGAGGACGGGACCGTCCTGGAGCACCTGGACGCGGTGGTCCTGTCGCTCGGGCACGTGCCGGCGGAGGAGCCGGAGTCGCTGCGGCGGCTGCACGAGGAGGCCACGGCGCTGGGGCTGAACCACCAGCTGCCGGTGAACCCGGCGGACACGGACCTGTCGGGGATCGGTGCCGGGGAGGCGGTGCTGCTGCGCGGTCTCGGCCTGAACTTCTTCGACTACATGGCCCTGTTCACGCACGGTCGCGGCGGGGTCTTCGAGGAGGACGGGGCGGACGGGGAGCGGCTGGTGTACCGGGCCTCGGGTCTGGAGCCGCGGCTGTACGCGAGCTCCCGGCGCGGGATCCCGTACCACGCGCGCGGTGAGAACGAGAAGGGCGCGTACGGGCGGCACGTGCCGCTGCTGCTGACCGACGCGAAGGTGAAGGAGCTGCGGCACCGTTCCCAGGTGCAGGGCGGGCTGGACTTCCGTCGGGAGATCTGGCCGCTGGTGGCCCGGGAGGCGGAGGCCGTCTACTACACGGCGCTGCTGGCGAAGGAGCACCCGAGCCCGGTGGTGGAGGCGTTCCAGGAGCTGCTGCTGGAGACGGCGCGCGGCAGTGAGGCGGAGTCGCGGCTGCTGGACGAGTTCAAGGTCGCGGAGGAGGACCGCTGGGACTGGGAGCGGCTGGCGCAGCCGCACCGCGGGCGGGAGTTCACCGGGACGACGGACTACCGGGAGTGGCTGCTGAGGCTGCTGCGGCAGGACGTGTCGGACGCCCTGGAGGGCAACGTCACCGGTCCGCTGAAGTCAGCGCTGGACGCCCTGCGCGACCTGCGGAACGAGATACGTCTGCTGGTGGACCACAACGGGCTGACGGCGGCCTCGCACCGCGACGACCTCGACCGCTGGTACACCCCGCTGAACGCCTTCCTGTCCATCGGTCCGCCGACCCGGCGCATCCAGGAGATGATCGCGCTGATCGAGGCCGGGGTGCTGGACGTGATCGGGCCGGACATGCGGGTGGAGCTGGACCGGGAGCGGCGCGTGTTCACCGGTTCCTCGGGTCGGGTGCCCGGTTCCTCGGTGGACGCGACGGTGCTGATCGAGGCCCGGCTGCCGGACATCGACCTGCGGCGCACCGCCGATCCGCTGCTGCTGCACCTGAAGGCCACCGGTCAGTGCTCGTACCACGTGGTCGAGGGGCCGGGTCAGGAGTCGTACCAGACCGGGGGTCTGGCGGTGACGCAGCGGCCGTACCACCTGATCGACGGTGAGGGCGAGGCGCACCCGCGCCGGTTCGCCTTCGGGGTGCCGACGGAGTCGGTGCACTGGGTGACGGCGGCGGGCATCCGGCCGGGGGTGAACTCGGTGACCCTCGGGGACTCCGACGCCATCGCGCGGGCCGTGCTCGGCCTGGCGGGGGCTTCGGTGGAGACGGTTCCCGCGGCGCGGACCGAGGTGGCCTGATGACGGCCGTGGTCGAGGGCACCGGAGTGTTCGCGGACGCCGACGCGGGGCTGCTGTCCCCGGTGCGGGCGGGTACGCCCGTGGAGGCGGTCACCGGGGACACCGCGTGGCTCCAGGCCATGCTGGACGCGGAGGCGGCGCTGGCGCGAGCCCAGGCCCGGATGGGTCTGGTGCCCGCGGCCGCGGCCGCGGTCATCACGGAGACGGCGCGGGCCGAGGAGTTCGACCTGCGGGCGCTCGCGGAGGCGGCCCGGATGGCCGCCAACCCGGTGGTGGGCGTGGTCTCCGCGCTGACGACCGCGGTCGCGGCGGCCGCCCCGGCGGCGGCCGACTACGTGCACCGGGGCTCCACCAGCCAGGACGTGCTGGACACGGCCACCATGCTGGTGGCGGCCCGGGCCCTCGCGGTGATCACCGCCGATCTGGAGCGGACGGCGGACGCGTTGGCGGAGCTGGCGGCCGCGCACCGGGACACCCCGGCGGCGGGTCGGACCCTGACCCAGCACGCCGTGCCGACCACCTTCGGACTGAAGGCGGCGAACTGGCTGCAGGGCGTGCTGGACGCGCTGGAGCGGCTGCGGGGCCTGGAGCGCGGCGGGCTGCCCGTGGAGTTGGGCGGCGCGGCCGGGACCCTGGCCGGGTACCTGGAGTACGCGCGCATCGACGCGCCCGAGGGGGCCGCCGGCGATCCCGACCGGTACGTGGCGGAGCTGTTCCGGGCGTACGCGGACGAGCTGGGCCTGGCGGTGCCGGTGGCGCCCTGGCACACCGCGCGGACCCCGCTGGCGGACCTGGCGGGGGTGCTGTCGCTGACGGCGGGCGTCCTCGGGAAGTTCGCGGTGGACGTGCAGTCGCTGTCCCGCACGGAGGTCGGGGAGGTCGCCGAGCCGGCGGCCCCCGGCCGCGGGGCCTCCTCGGCGATGCCGCAGAAGGTCAACCCGGTGCTGGCCACGCTGATCCGGTCGGCGGCGGCGCAGGTGCCGCTGCTCGCGGCGGGCGTGGCGCAGCAGCTGGTCTCGGAGGACGAGCGGCCGGCCGGGGCCTGGCACGCGGAGTGGCTGCCCCTGCGGGAGTGCCTGCGGCTGGTGGGCGGGGCCGCGCACACGGCGGCGGAGCTGGCGGCGGGGCTGCGGGTGCATCCGCAGCGGATGCTGGAGAACCTGCGGCTGACCGGCCCGCTGATCGTGGCGGAGCGGCTGGCGGCGGTGCTGGCGCCGGTGCTGGGTAAGGCCGCGGCCAAGGCGGTGGTGACCCGGGCCTCGCTGGCCTCCGTGGACGGAGGGCGGCCGCTGGGCGAGCTGCTGGCGGAGGTGCCGGAGATCTCGGCGGCCTTCTCCCGGGCGGAGCTGGACGCGTTCGCGGATCCCGCCGGGTATACCGGGGCCGCGGGGGCGCTGGTGGACCGGGTGTTGGCGCGGCACCGGGAGCTGGGGCGGGTGGGCGCCTGGTAGGTGCCGGAATCCCGAAGGGGGGCCGCCCGCGCGGGTGGCCCCCCTCCTCGTACGCCCCGTCCCCCCGGCGGGGCGTCGCCCGTGTCCCGCACCCGACGACCCACCGGAGCCGGATACCGGCCCCGCCGGCGTTCGAGGCGCGGGGGTGTGGGGGCGGAGCCCCCGCACAGGGGTAAGACGGAGCCCGGACGCCGCCTCGCGTCCGGGCTCCGGGTCGGGTGACCGGGTCAGTGTGACGTGGACCCGGCCTCCGCCTTCTCCTGGTTTCCTTCGGTCAGCTCGGCGTGCCCGTGCGCGTGGTGCTCCAGGGCTTCCTGGTACTCCTCGCGGGTGGGCGGCTTGATCTGCTGTCCGTAGAACCACCGGCTCAGGCGGTAGTGCAGCCGCTTCTTGCGCAGGTTCGGGTTGCGGACCCCGTCGATCTCCTCGGGGGGCGCCTCGACCGGCTCGTACACGTTCCGGTTGACGAGGACGTGCCGCTTGGCGGCCGGCAGCGGTTCGTGGACCTCGACGAACTCGCCGTGCGGGAGCCGGACGATGACGCCGGTCTCGCGGCCGTGGAGCACCTTGTCGCGGTCGCGGCGCTGGAGGCCCAGGCAGATCCGCTTGGTGACGAAGAAGGTGATCAGCGGCACCAGGAAGATCCCGATGCGGACCATCCAGGTGATGGTGTTCATCGACAGGTGGAACTTCTCCGCGAGGACGTCGTTCGCGCCGCCGAAGAACAGCACCAGGTAGAGCGAGATGAACGCGGCGCCGAAGCCGGTCCGGGTGGGCCGGTCGCGGGGCCGGTCCAGGAGGTGGTGCTCCCGGGTGTCCTTGGTGACCCACGCCTCCAGGAAGGGCCAGGCGGCGATGGCCGTGGCCATCAGGCCCGGCAGGACCACCGCGGGCAGGATCACCGCCATGTTGACGGTGTAGCCGCCGAGCGTGAACTCCCAGGCCGGCATCGCGCGCAGGGCGCCTTCGAGGAAGCCCATGTACCAGTCGGGTTGGGATCCCTGGGAGACCTGGTCGGTGCGGTAGGGGCCGTAGTTCCAGACCGGGTTGATCTGGGCCACACCGCCCATGAAGGCGAGGACGCCGAAGACGGCGAAGAAGAAGCCGCCGGCCTTGGCGGTGTAGTTCGGGAAGAGGGGCTGGCCGACGACGTTCTCGTTGGTCTTGCCCGCTCCGGGGAACTGGGTGTGCTTGTGGACGCCGACCATCAGGACGTGCACCACGATCAGGGCGGCCATGATGCCGGGCACCAGCAGGATGTGGATGCCGTACAGCCGGGAGATGAAGTCGTGGCCGGGGAACTCCCCACCGAAGACGAACATGCTGACGTACGTTCCGACCAGCGGGACCGCCAGCATGATGCCCTGGGCGATGCGCAGGCCGACTCCGGAGAGCAGGTCGTCGGGGAGCGAGTACCCGGCGAAGCCCTCCAGGATGATCAGGATCAGCAGGACGAACCCGAAGAGCCAGTTGATCTCGCGCGGCTTGCGGAAGGAGCCGGTGAAGAAGTGGCGCATCATGTGCAGGCAGGTGGCGGCCACCATGGTGAGCGCCGCCCAGTGGTGCACCTGACGGATGAACAGGCCGCCGCGGACGTCGAAGCTGATGTTGAGCGTGGAGGCGTACGCCTCCGACATCAGGATGCCCTTGAGCGGCTCGTAGGAGCCGTCGTAGACGACTTCGGTCATGCTCGGCTTGAAGAACAGGGTGAGCCAGATGCCGGTGAGCAGCAGGATGACGAAGCTGTAAAGCGCCATCTCGCCGAACATGAAGGACCAGTGCTCGGGGAAGATCTTCCGGACCAGGGCCCGGGTCTTGTAGATCCCGAAGCGGGCGTCCACGTAGTTGGCGACCTTGTTGCCGCTTTCGGCGGGGGCCGGGGTGCGGGTGTCGACCGCCATCAGCGTTCACCTCCTGCCGTGGCGAGCTGCGGCTGCGGGGCGAGGCCGGCGAGCGCGCAGTCGGTGATGTGCCCGGCGAGGTCGGCGTCGAGCGGGCCGGTACCCAGCAGCAGCCGGAACCAGATCGGGCCGAAGACGAGGTCGACCGCGGTGTCGAGGTCGATGCCGGGGCGGATCTGGCCCTGCTCCTGGGCGAGTTCGAAGCGGGCGCGGGCCACGGCCCGGTTCGGTCCGAACACGTGCTTGAGGAAGAGGGCGTGCAGCCGCGGGTCGGTGTTCGCGTCGGCGGCCAGGGCCGCCAGGTGCGGGCCGATGGACGGGCTGGCGAACAGGTCGACCGTGGCGGCGAGCTGCGCCTTCAGGTCGGCCGTGATGTCCCCGGTGCGGGGGAAGACCATATGGGGTGCGACGGTTCGCAGGAGGGCCTCCACCACGACGAAGCTCTTCGCGGGCCAGCGGCCGCGTATCACCTGCTCGTCGACGTCTGCGCGGACGGCTATGTCACCGAGGTCGAACTCCCGGTACGAACGTTCCGCGCACAGCTGCAGGACGGCTGCGAAGACCGCTTCCTGAGCCTGTGGATCTACCCCTGCAGCGGTGGACTGCTCCAGACTTGGCATAACAAGAATCGTAGGTTGCACCCTTGCCACGCAGGGGCGATCCGCCCATGGCAAGAACCTGTCATACATGAAATGACAGGGCGTTTTCGGGCCGTTCCGCGGGGGCTCCCGGCGGTATGCGCTCGGGCCGGGACGCACCGGCCGCGAGCTGCGCCCGGAATGCCGGAGGCCCCCTCGGCGGTGGACCGAGGGGGCCTTCCGTTTCGGCCGTCCGGCCGCCGCGCGGGGGCGGCCGGGAGGACCGTGGATTACCTCACGCCCTCCCGGACCGCCTGGTCCCGGACGGCCTGGAGGGCGGGGGCCAGCACGGGGGCCGGGACCGCGCCGCCGCGCCGGGAGTACGGGCGCCGCAGGGCCGCGAGGATCATCGCGGGCTTGAACAACGCGGCCGGCGGGTCGGCCAGGGAGACCACCGCGAAGAAGTTCGCGCCGATCTTCGGGTTGACCAGGCCCTCGGAGTTGAGGCGGCTGATGTACCAGCTGAGCACCTTGTCGGCGAGGCCGATCTTCTTGCCGCCGACGGTGGTCGGGTAGCTGCGGTCCTCGCTGGTGGCCATCAGCCAGGGGTTGGCGGTGGTCTTGAAGACCATCTTCTGCGCCTTGCGGGCGAGGCCGGGGCCGGTGCCGTGCTTGGCGAGGAGTGCGCGCAGGCCGACGGCCTCCCGGCTGGCGGCCGTCATGCCCTGCCCGTAGATCGGGTTGAAGGTGCAGGCGGCGTCGCCGAGGACGAGCAGGCCCTCGGGGTGGCGGGCGGTGCGCTCGTAGTGGCGGCGGCGGTTCTGGGTGTTGCGGAAGCCGAAGACCTGGGTGACCGGCTCGGCCTCGGACACCAGTTCGTGGATGAGGGGGGTGCGCAGGTTCTTCGCGAAGTCCATCCACGCCTCGACGTCGGTGGGCGGCTCGTGACCGCGCATGCCGCCGAGGGCGAGGAGCCACTGGTCGTTCTCCACCGGGACGAGCAGGCCCATGGTGGGGTTCTCCGGGACGGGCTGCACGGTGACCGCGTTGAACTTCTGCGCGGCGGCCCGCGGGGTCCGCTTGAACAGCCGGGTGGCATAGGCCAGTCCGGCGTCGATGATCTCGTCCTCGGGCTCCGGGTAGCCCAGCTCGGCCAGCCACTTGGGCGTGAGCGAACCGCGGCCGCTGGCGTCGACCACCAGCTCGGCGGCGATCTCGGAGGGCTCCCCGCCCTTGGGGCGGACGGCGATGCCGCACACCGCGCCGGCCTCGTGGACCAGCCCGGTGACGGTGGTGCCGTGCACGAAGGAGATCCGCGGGTGCGTGGCCACCCGCTGCCGGATGGTCCAGTTCAGCAGGGGGCGGGTGCAGGTCAGGAAGGAGACCCGGCCCTCGTTGCCGATCCGGTTCCAGCCGTTGCGGTCGAGCCAGGCCAGTCGGGTGGGCAGCGGGGTGCGGGTGGCCCCGGCGGCGACCAACTCGTCGAGGATGCCGGGGAGCAGGTTCTCCAGGGCGCGCTGTCCGCCCTCCATCAGGGCGTGCGCGTGGCGGCCCTGGGGGACGCCGGGGCGGAACTCGGGCCCCTCGGTGACGGGGTCGCGCTCCACCACGGTGACGTCCAGGTGCTCGGCCAGGACCCAGGCCGAGAGGAGCCCGGTCAGGCTGCCCCCGACGACCACGGCGTGCCCCCGGGCACCCCGCGTCCCTGCTCGCGCCGCATCGGTGCCGGTCATGTGTGCTTCCTCTCCGCTGTGCGTACTTGGTCGGGTGTGGCGGCGGCCGCGGGCGGTCCGGTCAGGTCCACCGGCCGCTTCCGTACGTCTCCTGCGTTTCGAGCATCTGGGCCCGCAGGTCGAAGCGGCGGACCTTCCAGGTGCCGGTCCGCGGGAAGTCCTCCCAGGGGATGACCCGGGGCTCTTCGAGGGCGGGCAGGTCGGCGGTGGCGCGCGCCCAGACGGCCGGGTCGAGGGGCTTGCCGTCGTGGGTGCTGAGCACGGGGACGGGCAGGCCGCCCGGGTTGCCCAGGACGATGGCCTCGGTGACGTCGTCGAGGCGCTCCAGCAGCAGGCTCTCCAGCTCGATGCCGCTGGTGCCGGGGATGACGTCGACCTCGCGGTCGAGGACGTGCAGGTTGCCGGTGCGGGTGTGGATGCCGATGTCGCCGGTGTTCCACCAGCCGTCCCAGTCCTTCTCCTGGTGCCGCTCGTGCTCGCCGAGGTAGGTCAGGCAGCGGCCCTTGGTGCGGATCAGGACCAGGCCGCGCTCGCCGCGGGGCAGCGGCTTGCGGGTGTCGGGGTCCACGACCCGGATCTGGGTGACGAACGGGATGGGGCGGCCCACGCTGTTGGTGAAGGGGTCCTTGGAGCCGGAGGGGCGCATCACCGTGCGCTTGGAGTACACGGCCAGGGTGGCCGGGCCCACCTCGCTCTGCCCCCAGCTCTGTCCCCACACCGGGGCACGGCGGTTGGTGGCCGCCATGAAGGTGCGGATGGTGCTGGGGTGGATGGCGTCGAAGGTGCTGAGGTAGGCGCGGACGTTCGTGAACAGCTCGGGGTGCAGGCTGGGCAGCCGCTCCCAGCGCTGGAAGATGTTGGGGCAGGCCTCCAGGGTGGTGGGCCGGTGCCGGGAGAGCGTCTCCACGACCGTGTCGGGGTCGGAGCCGCCGAGGATGACCGCCTTCTTGGGCGGCAGCGCGAACTGGGCGAAGGTCCAGGTCACGGCGCGGGAGTGGACGAAGGCGATGCAGGAGGCGATGACGTCGTCCGGTCGCGTGGACAGGAACGGGATGCGCATCGTCTCCAGCTTGGAGAGCACCCCGATGAGGGTGTTCGGGGAGTGCACCACGAACTTGGGCACGCCGGTGGTGCCGGAGGTGTGGGTGCAGAGCATCGGGTCGCTGTGCGGGCGCAGGTTCGGTACGGGCACGTCGGCGCCCGCGAACTCGGACAGCGACACCGCGCCGGGTATCTCCTCGGCGTCGCCGTCGATGGCTATGACCCGGGTGTCCGGTCCGGTGATGCTGATGCCGTCGCGCTGCGCGGCCGCGAGGACCGAGTGCGAGGCGATGAGGATCTTGGGCTCCAGACGCGGCATCATCTTGGCCAGGGTGGCCGCGTTGAAGGTCGAGGTGATCATCGCGGGGAGGGCGCCGATCCGGCCCGCGGCGGCCGCCAGCAGGATCGTGTCGAGGTGGTTCTCCTTGACGATGGCCAGGCGGTCACCGCGCCGCAGCCCGGCCGCGTAGAGCCGCCCCGACATGTCCGCGACGAGGCGGGCCAGCGAGGTGGAGTCGTACGCGCGGCCGCCCTGCGGGGCGATGTCGAAGGGCCGGTCCAGATGCCATTCCGCGCCCGGCACTCCGGCGTAGTGGTCGAAGAGCGCCCCCAGGGCCTTGGGGCGTGCTGTCTTTCCCATCGGGGGGTCCGTTCCGTGAGGGGGAGGGAGTGGGGGCGTGCGCGGAGTGCCGGGCGCCCGCCCCGCCCGGGGCGGGAGGGGCGGGCGCCCGTCGGGGTCACCTCAGCGCTTGGCCGCCAGCGAGGGGCTGGACTGGCCCGCGGTCGGTCCGGGCTCGTCGCTCTCACTGATGCCGAAGCGGTCGTGCAGCTTGCGCAGCGGGCCGGGGGCCCACCAGTTGGCACGGCCCATGAGCTTCATGGAGGCGGGGAGCAGGGCGCCGCGGATGAGCGTCGCGTCCATGATGATCGTCAGCGCGAGGCCGAGACCGATCGCCTTCATGTAGCTGATGCCGGAGGTGATGAGGACGATGAACACGAGGGAGAGCAGCAGGGCCGCGTAGCTGACGACCTTGCCGACGCGCTCCAGACCGGCGGCGACGGACTGCTCGTTGTCGCCGGTGAGGTCGTACTCCTCCTTGATGCGGGAGAGCATGAAGACCTCGTAGTCCATGGACAGTGCGAAGGCGATCACGAAGAGCATGATCGGCACGGTCCACGTGATGCCGCCGGTGACGATGAAGTCGCCGACCAGCCAGGTGAGGTTGCCCTCCTGGAAGATGAAGACCAGCGCGCCGAAGGTGGCCGTGAGGCTGAGCGCGGTGAGCAGCATCGCCTTGATGGGCAGCAGGACGCTGCCGGTGAGCAGGAACAGCAGGACGAACATGCCGATGAAGAGGATGAGGCCGGCCACCGGCAGGCGGTCCTTGAGGGTGTCGAAGGTGTCCACGCTGACGGCCGCGGGGCCGCCGACCTTGACGTCGAAGGGGGCCTTGGCGTCGCGGACGTCGCGGACGAGCTGCTCGCCGTCGGTGGCGTAGGGGTCCACGGCCGGGATGACGGTGAGGTAGGTGCTGTCCTGGGTGGCGAAGCGGGCGCTGGCCGGGCCGGCCGGGGCGACCTCCTTGCCGTTGGCGTAGGAGCCGGTGAGGGCGTCGACGCGGGTGACGTTCTCGAGGGTGGACAGCTGCTGGGCGTAGGCCGCGATCTCGGTGGCCTTGGCCTGGGGGTCGCCGCTCTCCTTGGCGACGATCTGGACGGGCTGCTGCTCGCGCGAGTCGAAGTCGGTCTTGAGGACCGCGGCGACCTGGGCGGACTTGGCGTCCTTGGCGAGGACGCTCTCGTCGGGCAGGCGGGCGTCCAGCTTGAAGGCCGGGAGGGCCAGGACGGTGACGAAGGCGAGCACGAGCACGGTGACGAGCACCGGGCGGCGCATGACGTTGGTGGACAGGCTGTGCCAGAAGCCGCCGCCGTCCTTGGCCGGGTTCGCCTTCTTCTTGATGATCTTCCACTTGTCGATGCGCGGGCCGATCCACTTCAGCAGGGCCGGGGCCAGGATGACGGTGGAGAAGGCGGCGAGCAGCGAGGTGGCGATGCAGCCGATGGCCATGGAGCGGAGCATGGTGAACGGCAGGGCGAAGACGCCGACGAAGGCGACGGCCACGGTCAGGGCCGAGAAGAGCACGGTGCGGCCGGCGGTGCGCAGGGTGATCGAGATGGCTTCGTCGATTCCCCTGCCGCGGCCGAGTTCCTCTCGGTAGCGGCTGACGAACAGGAGGCTGTAGTCGATGCCGAGACCGAGGCCGAGGAAGGTGGTGGTGTTGACCACCATGCTGGAGGTCTCGCTGAAGAGCGTGATGACGAACAGCACGCCCATGGAGAGGAACATGGCGCTGACGGAGACCGCGAGCGGCAGCAGCGCGGCGATGGCGCTACCGAAGATGATCACGAGGACGACCAGGACCAGCGGGAAGACCATGCCGTCGGCCTTGGTGGCGTCCTCGGCGGACTTGGTGGTGTTCTCCAGCCACATCATGGCCGAGCCACCGGTCTTGATCTCCAGGCCGTCGACCTTGCCGCTGTATTCCTTGTCGAGGGCCTTGACCGTGTCGAGGACGTCGTCGAAGTCTCCGGCGATGCGCCCGAGGACCAGGGCCTGGTCTCCGGACTCGTCGCGCAGGGACTTCGGCTTGCCCGCGGTCCAGTAGGAGAAGACGCCGGTGACGCCCTCTTCCGCGGTGATCTTGGCGGTGAGGTCGGCGCCGGCGACGGCGACGGCCGGGTCGTCGACGCCCCGGTCGTCCTTCACCAGGAGAAGCAGGTTCGGTTCACCCTGTTTGAAGGTCTTGTCGAGCTCGGCGGCGGCCTTGTACGACTCCGTACCGGTGTACTCGTACCCGCCCATGGTGAGGCGCTTCTGCAGTCCGCCCGCAGCGCCTCCGGCGAGGAACACGACGACCAACGTCCAAATCACTACTTTTCGTGGCGAGTTGAGCAGAAGTCGTGACAATTTTTCAAACACGGTAATCCCCTTTTTCGGTGCGTAACTCCGCGGTCATGCCGACGCGGAGAGCTTTCGGTTCAGCCAGCGCTCGGTGAGCGCGTAGCTCTCGGGAGCGGTGCGGTGCACGGTGAGCGAGTGGCCGGTGCCCGCGATGACGTGGGTCTCCAGCTCCGCCTCGGGGGCGTAGAAGCTCTGCTCGAAGGCGTGCACGGACTCGCTGTCGGCGGCGAAGGCCACGTCGGCGCTGCTGAACAGCGCGTCGTGTTCGCCGACGACGAGCAGGACGGGAACCTTGACCGCTTGGGAGTACTCGGCCAGGTAGGTCTGGGGGAGGCTCTCGCCCTCACCGAGGGTGGCGGTGGCCTTGATCAGCTCGTTGTGCGCGGACAGCTCGGGGTCGATGCCCTCGGCGTGCTCCAGCATCCGGGCGCGCAGGCCGGGGCGCTGGGTCATGTACCACTGGGGCAGGTCCGGGTCGGAGATGACCGGGTCCTCGGAGCCGGGGTGGAAGAAGTTGATGACCTCGTCGTAGAGCGGGGCCATGGTGTGCAGCATCCCGGTGACGACCAGGGCGTCCACGTCGGCGTGGCGGGCGGCCTCGACGATGGCCAGGCCGGAGCCGAAGGAGTGGCCGACGGAGACCACCTTGTCGAAGGAGTGGCCGCCGGGGGTGCCCGAGCGGAGCTCCTGTATGACGTGGTGGATGGTCTCGACGTTGCTGTCCACGGTGACGTCGGTGGCGGCGGGGCGGCTGCTGGCGCCGGTGCCGAGGCGGTCGATGAGGAGGACCGCGTAGCCGGCGCGGAGCATGTGCCCGGCGTAGTCGTACCGGCCGGGGACAGTCCAGTAGCGGCGGTCGTAGGTGAGGCCGGGCAGCAGGACCTGCACGGTGTCGGCGCCCTGGGCGGGGACGAGGAGTTCGCCGCGGATCTGCCACTCGGTGTCCGGGGCGGAGGCGGGCCGCACCCGGAAGGTGAGGTCCTCGCGGATCCGGCCGTCGTCTTCGGCACCGGCCGGGTCGAGGTCCGCGGGGTGGACAGGGGTGGTGGTCATCGCGTTCTCCTTGAGTTGCCGTGGATCGGGTGGACCTCGGCCGTCGTCGGCTGCTCCTCGGCCGCGGGGGCCGCCTGGGGCCACTCCGCGGAGGTCCCGGGGGCGGTGCTCCGGGAGGAGCTGCTGAACACGCCGACGGCGGGTCCGGCCACCGCGGCGGGCTTGCGCCGCTTGGCGGCCGCGCCGTGGGTGGTGCTCGGCGGGGCGGTGGGGAGGGGGCCGCGCGGGCCGCGGAGGGCGGCGGCGAGGACCTTGGGGCGGAAGGCCGCGGTGGGGTCGACGAGGAGCTGGCCGAGTTCGAGGATGACGGTGGCGGCGGCCCGGTTGACGGGGGCGACGGCGGCCACCTTGTCCACGTACCACTGGCCGATGCGGGTCTCCAGGTCCGGCGGGGTGACCTCGGCGGCCCACGGGTACTTGAGGTCCGAGGTGGTGGCGATCTGCCAGGCGCCGGCGACCTCCTTGGCGAGGGCCTTGCGGAGCCGGCGGGCGAGGCCGACCACGGTGCCGTGGCTGCGCAGCATGGCCTCCAGGACCAGAGCGCTCTTGACCGCGGCGGACATGCCCTGCCCGTAGGAGGGGTTGAAGGCGGCCATGCCGTCGCCGATGACGAGGAACTGGTCGGGCAGGCGGCGCAGCTTCTCGTAGTGCCGCCAGCGGTTCTCGGTGCGTCCGGAGCCGTAGACGCGGCCCAGCGGGGTGGCGCGTTCGATGGCATCGAAGAGCACCGGGTCGCGGAGGGTCTTGACGGCCTGGAGGAAGCCCTCGTGGGTGGTGGGGGGCCGGCTGCCGCCGCTGGCGGAGACCGAGACCATCCACTTGCCGCCCTCGATGGGGTTGAGGATGCCCTGGCGGGGGTTGTCGGGGGTGGCCATCAGGAGCATGCACTTCCAGTCGGCGACGTGGCCGACGGGGGGTGCGAAGACGCTGGTGGCGTACGCCGTCTTGGCGTCGACCACGGTCTCCTCGGGGGCCTGGTAGCCGAGCTCGGTCAGCCACTCCGGGGCGCGGGACTTGCGGCCGGAGGCGTCCACGGTGAACTCGGCCGGTATGAGCCGGCGCGGGCTCCAACCGGAGGCGGCCTCGGTGTCCTTGGCGCGGACCCAGACGCCGGTGACGGTGTCGTCACGGCCGCCCTGGAGACCGGTGACCTCGTGTTCCTGGAGGAAGGTGACCTTCGGGTCGCCGCGCAGGCGGTCGCGGACCACGGCGTCGATGACGTCGCGGGTGCCGGTCATCATCGACATGCCGGTGGAGAAGCGGGGGATCCAGCCGCCGGGGGCCATCAGCAGGATGTCCTCGGGCATGCGGACCTTGACCATGCCCGCGGCGAGGAGTTCGCGGCCGATGCCGGGGAAGAGCCGCTCCAGGCCCTCGTGTCCGGCCTGCATCAGGTTGTGGGCGTGCCGGGACTGGGCGACGCCGGGGCGCCAGCGCGGGCCGCGGGGGAGCCGGTCCTTCTCGATGACGGTGACCCGGTCCATGTGCCGGACCAGGGCCGCGGCGGCGGTGAGCCCGGCGAGGCTGGACCCGATGACGACGGCGTGACCCTCACCGGTGTCGGCCGGGGAAGCGATCGGGTGGTTCGGGCTCATCGGTGACTCCCTCCTGAGTGCGTGGTGGCGGCCCGGGCGGACGGTCGGACCGCGAGGTCCCCGAGGACCGAGGGCAGACCGTCGGCGACGGTGGGCCGGGCGGGGACCCAGCCGAGCTCCAGGCGGGCGCGACGGTTGGAGACCCGGTACGAGGTGGTGAGCGAGGTGGCCACGGCCCCGCCGAGGGCGAGCGCGGCCAGGGGTCGGGGGATCCCGGAGACCTTGCGGACGCCGGTGGCGTAGCCGACCTGGGCGGCGAACCGGCCCAGGGTGAGCGGCTCGTCGTCGACGAGGTTGTAGGCGCCGCCGGCCGGGGCGCGGTCGAGGGCGGCCAGGTAGCCGGCGGCCAGGTCGTCCACGTGGACGCAGCTCCAGTACGCCCGGCCGTCGCCGGGGTAGCGGATCCGGCCGGTGGCGGCCTGGTCGAGGAAGGCGGTCTTGAAGTTGCCGCCGGGGCCGTAGGCGAATCCGGCGTAGAGGGTGACGGCGTCCAGGCCCCGGGCTCCCAGGGTCTTGAGGAGGGCGGCGCCGGCGGCGTGACCGACGCCGAGCGGGGCCGGGGTGTGCGGGGTGTCCTCGTCGATCCAGTCCCGTCCGTGGTCCCCGTAGACGAAGGCGCCGCCGGTGTAGAGCAGTCGGGTGCCGTGGCGCAGGCAGTCCTCGGCCAGGGTCGTGGTCATGACCCGGTCCGCGGTGCGCATCCGGGCCAGCCGGGCGGCGGAGAGCCGCCCGGTGGTCCGCAGTTGGGCCGCGTGCACGACCGCGTCGTGGGAGGCCGCGAGCCCGGTGTACGTCTCGGGGCGCAGCATGTCCGCGGTGTGCACCCTCACCCCGGCGGCGGCCAGGTCCGCGGCGGCCGCCGCGGCCGGGTCGCGGACCAGTGCGGTCACCTGGCGTCCGGCCGCGAGGAGGGCGCGGGTGACCGCGCCGCCGACGAAGCCGGTGGCGCCGGTGACCAGGACCCGCTGCCGAGGGGCGCTCACAGGTGCTCGACCGTCGCGCCGGCGGGCAGCCGCCGCCGGCAGTCCAGGACGTACGAGGCGTGCTGCTCGACCAGGCCGAAGTCGAAGGCCGAGTGGTCGGTGAGGAGGACGACGGCGTCGGCGGAGGTGAGTTCCTGCTCGGTGAGCTCGACCCGGGTGAGGCGGGGGTCCACGGTGTGGTCCTCGACGACGTGCGGGTCGACGGCGCGGACTTCGGCGCCGAGTCGGAGCAGGCCCTCGACCACGCGGGTGGCGGGCGATTCGCGGGCGTCGCCGGTGTCGGGCTTGTAGGCGAGGCCGAGGAGGAGGACGCGGGCGCCCTTGAGGGCCCGGCCGCGCTCGTTGAAGCCGTAGATGAGGCGCTGGACCACGTATCCGGGCATGTGGTCGTTGATGTGGTTGGCGAGCTCGACGAAGCGGAAGAGGCGGCCGACCTTCCGTTCGACCTGCCAGGACAGGTAGACGGGGTCGACGGGGAGGCAGTGGCCGCCGACGCCGGGGCCGGGGGTGAACTTCATGAAGCCGAAGGGCTTGGAGGCGGCCGCGTCGATGGCCTCCCACACGTCGATGCCGAGGGTGTGGGCGTACATCGCGAGTTCGTTGACCAGGGCGATGTTGACGTGCCGGAAGGTGTTCTCGACCAGCTTGGTGAGCTCGGCGACCTTCGGGGAGCCGACCGGGACGGTGGTCTCGATCAGCCCGGAGTAGAAGGCGTCGATGGACTTGAGGGAGTTCTCGTCGACGCCGGAGACCACCTTGGGGGTGCGCTCCAGGGTCCAGGTGCGGTTGCCCGGGTCGATGCGCTCGGGGCTGTAGCCGAGATGGAAGTCGGCGCCCGCGGTGAGGCCGGAGTACTCCTCCAGCAGCGGGGCGACGAGTTCCTCGGTGGTGCCCGGGTAGGTGGTCGACTCCAGGATCACGGTGGAGCCCTGGCGCAGGAAGCGGCCCAGGATGCGGGCGGCCGACTCGATGTGGCTGAGGTCGGGGATGCCCTCGCGCAGCGGGGTGGGCACGCTGATCACGGCGACGTCGAAGCCGCCGATCTCGCGCTCCTCGGTGGTGGGCTTGTACGCCCCGGAGTCGAGGACGCCGAGGAGTCGCTCGGGGGCGACGTCCTCGACGAAGGACTCGCCCGCCGCGAGGCGCTTGACGCGCTCTTCGCTGACGTCGAAGCCGACGACCGTGTGACCCGCCTCGGCGGCGAGCATGGCAAGGGGAAGGCCGACGTAGCCCTGACCCATGATGACGATCTTTGCCATCGTCCTGTCCGTTCCTTAGGTGGCCGTGACCGCCGTGGGGCGGCCGCTGAGGGTGGGTGTGGGTCGGTCGGTCAGGTCCAGCGACCGGTGCCGAAGGTCTCCTGGGACTGGAGGACCCGCTGGCGCAGGTCGTGGCGGCGGACCTTCCAGGTGCCGGTGCGCGGGAAGTCCTCCCAGGCGATGACGTGCGGCGCGGCGAGTTCGGGCAGTCCGCGGGTGGCGGCGGCCCATTCCTGGTCGGTGAGGTCGGGTCCGGCGAGGCTGATGACCGGGACGGGCAGGCCGGAGGGGTTGCCGAGGACGATGACCTCGGTGACCCGGTCCAGGCGCTCCAGCAGGATCGACTCCAGCTCGATGCCGCTGATGCCGGGTATCAGGTCGACTTCGCGGTCGACGATGCGGAGGTTGCCGGTGCGGGAGCGGACGCCCATGTCACCGGTGTTCCACCAGCCGTTCCAGTCCTTCTCGCGGTGCCGGTCGTCCTCGCCGAGGTAGGTGAGGCAGCGGCCCTTGGTGCGGACGAGGACGACGCCCTGCTGTCCGGCGGGGACGGGCTTGCGGGTGGTGGGGTCGACGACGCGGACCTGGGTGACGAAGGGGACGGGGCGGCCGACGACGTTGGTGACCGGGTCGAGGGCGCCCTGGTTCTTGCGGATCTTGTCGCGGGAGTAGATGGCCATGGCGACCGGGCCGGTCTCGCTCTGTCCCCACACCTGGCCCCATACGGGACGCTTGACGTGGCTGGCCTCCATGAACTTGCGCACGGTGGGCGGGTGGATCGCGTCGAAGGTGTTGAGGAAGGCGCGGACCCGGCGGAAGGCGCCCGGGTGGGACTCGGTGAGCGGCTCCCAGCGCTGGTAGATGTTCGGGCAGGCTTCGAGGATGGTGGGCCGGTGCTCGGCGAGGAGCTCGGCGGCCGTCTCGGGCTCGGAGCCGCCGAGGACGACGACCTTCTGCGGGGGGCGGGCCAGCTGAGCGAAGGTCCAGGTGATGGCGCGGCCGTGGACGAAGGCGATGCAGGAGGCGAACACGTCGTCCGGGCGGACGGCGAGGCCCGGGATGGGCATGGTCTCCAGCTTGGTGAGGACACCGAGCAGGGTGTTCGGGGAGTGCACCACGAGCTTGGGGATGCCGGTGGTCCCCGAGGTGTGGGTGCAGATCATCGGCTCGTCGTTGGGCCGCAGGCTCATCGCGGGCACGTCGGCGCCGGCCAGGTCGGCGAGGCCGACGGCGTCGGGAGCCAGGGAGGTGTCGCCCTCGATGGCGACGACCTGGGTGTCGGGGCCGGTGAGCAGCACGCCCGCCTTGACGGCGGCGGCGAGCACCGAGTCGGAGGCGATCAGGACGCGGGGGGCGAACCGCTCCATCATCTTGGCGAGGACGTCGGGCGCGTTGGTCGCCGAGATCATGGCGGGCAGGGCGCCGATGCGGGCGGCGGCCGCGGCGAGGAGGACCACGTCGTGGTGGTTCTCCTTGACGATGGCCAGGCGGTCGCCGCGGCGCAGCCCGGCGAGGGCGAGGCGGCCGGACATGTCGGCGACGAGCTCGGCCATGCGGGCCACGGTGTACTGACGGCCGGCTCCGGGGGCGATGTCGAAGGGCCGGTCGAGGTGCCAGGCCGGCACGTCCGCGTCGGCGTACGCCTCGAACAGCGCGCCCAGGTTCTTGGGTCGCAGGTTCTTCTTCATATCCAGTGGTGTCTTCCTGGAAGTCGGGTCAGCGGACGGCGAGCAGATTGGCGGCGAGGAGCAGGACCACGCCGAGCCGGTGGGCCTGGCCGCCGAGCTTGCGGGCGACGAGGACCTGGCCCCGGAGGAGACCGGTGCGCAGTTGGTGGGCGCGCAGGGCGATGACGGGTGCGAGGGCGAGCAGGAACCACCAGGGCACGGCGCCGACGGCGCAGGCCCAGACGATCGCGGCGGTCTCGGCGAGGCTGATCGCGAGGATCACCACGCGGTAGACGGGCGGCCGGAGCACGGTGGCGAGGTTCTTGCGGCCGGAGGCGATGTCGCCCTCGCGGTCGTTGATGTTGGAGTAGAGCGAGACGAGCAGGCTCCACAGCCCTATGAGCAGGGACTCCAGCAGGGCCAGGCCGGTCATCTCGCCGTGGACCAGCCCGAAGGGGATCAGTGCGACCAGGCCGGTGCTGAGGACCAGCACGATCTCCTGGCCGTAGTGGTGGCTGAGCCGCAGCCCGTAGGAGTACTGGACGCTGCCGCCGACGAGGACGGGCAGGAGGGCCAGTGCCCACCAGGGGCGGTCGGGTGCGATCAGGGTGCCGACGGCCACGCAGGCGATGCCGAAGAGCAGGGCGGCGTAGCCGAACCCGAGGGCCTGGCGGACCGTCAGGTGGCCGTCGAGCAGGGGTTTGAGGTCGCGGTTGCGGAGCTGCTGTTGGGCGGGGTCGTAGTTGACCAGGTCGCTGCCGTCGCGGAAGCCGGAGACGTCGTCGAAGGCGACCGCGGCGGCGCAGACCCCGACCCAGCCGAGGCTGAGCACGACCAGTGTCACCAGGACCCGCGCGTCGAGCCGGAGGTCCGGCGGAAGCATCGTCCACACGACGAACGCGGCCAGGTAGTAGTCGAAGAACCGCAGCTTGGCCAGCTGTGCGTAGGCGCGCGGACGGGTCATCCGCGGGGGTGCCAGGGTGTCGGTCATGCTCATGCCTCGCCGGTTCAGGAGCCGAGCGGCTTGCGGCCGGTGGTGGAGATCTGGACCTGGCTGAGCCAGTGGTGGGCGGGGTCGGCCATCTGGGCCAGGGCCTCGTCGATGCGCTCCTGGGTGACGAGTCCCCCGGCGACGATCCGGGGGGCCATGAACTCCAGCCACAGCTGGTAGTGGCGGGCCTGGGCGGAACCGCCGCGGACCATGACGACCCGGCCCTCGGCGCGCACGTCCTCCAGCTCGGTGGCGCGGACGAGTTCGTGGTCGACGTGGCCGCCGCGCGGGTCGTGGCCGTTCTCCCGCATGAGCCCGTATCCGGCGGCGCGGCAGTGCCCCCTGCACCACAGAGCTGAACGCGTCGGCGGCGGGCCGGGTCACGGCCCGGGGCCGGGCGACCTGACGGCGGGTCACGAGGCCGCTCCACCGGTCCGCTTGCGGGGCCGCCGGACGGGGCGGGCCCCGCGGAGCGCGGACGGCCCGGTCCCGGGCGGACGCACCCGCCCGCCGGGCCCGGTCCTCGGGGCACCGCGCCGGGCCCGGTGCCGGGCGGGGCCCGGGGGCGCGCCGGGCCCGTCGGCGGACGCGGCGCGCTCGGCCGCCTCCCGGCGACGGCGCTCCTCGCGCAGGCATTCCCGCAGGCTCTCGGGGTCGAGCTGTTCGTTGCAGGCGTGGTGGAGCAGCTCGGCGAAGCGGTAGCGGGGGTCCGCCCGCAGGGCCAGGGACAGGGCGATCCGGGCGTACGGTTCGTCGCCCGTGGACCAGGCCACCCAGCCGACCAGGCTGAGCGGGGCGGCGGCGTGCTCGGCGTACCCGGCCACGCAGCGCCGGGCCAGGGCCCGCCACAGCCGCAGGGCGGGGGCCGCCTCCGGGCCCTCCATCCATTCGGCGGCCACGTCCCGGGTCTCGCGGTCCTGGAGGCCGATGATGAGTCGGGCGGCCTCGTGGTGGTCCAGGAGGGCGTCGTCCCAGTCGTCGGAGGCCGGGCCGGTGTCGGCGGGCGGGGCCTGGGCGAAGCGCCGGAGCAGGGCGGCGGCCAGGGCGACGGTGGCGCGGCCGGTGCCCGCTCGCGCCGCGGGGTCGAGGAGCGCGGGGGTGAGGGCGGCCGCCTCCTGGTCCAGGACCTGGCTCTGGGCCACCGCGGAGGGCCCCCGGAGGGGCTTCAGGCGGGTCTCCAGCTCGCGCTGGGTGCCGCGGACCCGGATGCCCGCGTAGGTGGCACGCGCGGCCATCACCGAGGTGCCGGACAGCGCGAGGGGCGTCCCCTCCGGGGGGCAGCAGGCCGGTTCGGGGCAGACATAGCTCCAGTACCGGCCCCCGGAGACGCACAGGGCCTCCATCACGGGCACGTCGAGGGCCCCGCAGGCCAGCCGGAGCGCCTGGGCCAGGGGCCGTAGCCGGTCCCGGACCAGGCGGGCGGGCTCCCCCTCGGCCGGCTCCCGGCACAGGTAGAGGACGATGCCGTCGGGGCGCGGTCCGCCGCGCCGTTCCGCACCCCGGACCAGGGCGTCGGCGAGGTGACCCGCCAGCTCCTCCCAGTCCGCGGAGGCGCGGGGGATGCCCACCCGCACCCGGCCGCCGAAGCGGCCGCGGGAGCCGTGGACGGCCACCATCACGATGGCGTCGTGGGGGTGGAAGCCCACCATGTAGGGCAGCGCGTCGGCGAGCTCGCCGGGGCTGCGGAGGGTGATCTCGTGGGCGGCGCCGAGGCCCGCCGTTTCGTCACGGTGCGTCATGGCCCGAAGATCCCCCGGACCGGCCGGACCGCGAAACCCCTGTGGATAAAGTTGTCCACAGGCCGGCGGGGGCGTTCGCGCGATGTCCGAGCCATCGGGTTGCATGGGGGCATGAACGCAGAACTCAGGGCTTCCGCCGATTCCGTACTCGCCCGCCTCGTGGGGGACCCCACGGGCGCGGCCCGGCTGCGCGAGGACCAGTGGCGCGCGATCGAGGCCCTGGTCGCGCACAAGCGGCGGGCGTTGGTCGTGCAGCGCACCGGCTGGGGCAAGTCCGCGGTGTACTTCGTGGCGACGTCCCTGCTGCGCGCCGCGGGCGGCGGGCCCACGGTGATCGTGTCCCCCCTGCTGGCCCTCATGCGCAACCAGGTCGACGCGGCGGCCCGGGCCGGCATCCGGGCCCGGACGATCAACTCCTCCAACCCCGAGGAGTGGGAGGGCGTCCAGGCCGAGGTGGCCGCCGGCGAGGTGGACGTCCTGTTGGTCAGCCCGGAGCGGCTGAACAACCCCGAGTTCCGGGACCAGGTGCTGCCCAAGCTGGCCGCGGCCACGGGCCTGCTCGTGGTGGACGAGGCGCACTGCATCTCCGACTGGGGGCACGACTTCCGCCCCGACTACCGACGGCTGCGCACGATGCTGGCGGACCTGCCGCCCGGGGTGCCGGTGCTGGCCACGACGGCCACGGCCAACGCCCGGGTCACCGCCGACGTGGCCGAGCAGTTGGGCACGGGCGCGGGCACCGACGCGCTGGTGCTGCGCGGCCCGTTGGACCGGGAGAGCCTGAGCCTCGGGGTGCTGGGCCTGCCGGACGCGGCGCACCGGCTGGGTTGGCTGGCCGACCACCTCGACGAGCTCCCCGGGTCGGGGATCGTGTACACCCTGACGGTCGCCGCGGCGGAGGAGGTGACGGCCTACCTCCGCCACCGCGGGCACACCGTCGCCTCCTACACGGGCCGCACCGAGAACGCCGACCGCCAGCAGGCGGAGGAGGACCTCCAGGCGAACCGGGTCAAGGCCCTCATCGCCACCTCCGCCCTGGGCATGGGCTTCGACAAGCCCGACCTGGGCTTCGTGGTCCACCTGGGTTCGCCCTCCTCCCCCATCGCCTACTACCAGCAGGTCGGTCGCGCGGGGCGCGGGGTCGAGCACGCGGAGGTGCTGCTGCTGCCGGGGCGCGAGGACGAGGCGATCTGGCAGTACTTCGCCTCCGTCGCCTTCCCGCCCGAGGAGCAGGTCCGCCGCACCCTGGACGTGCTCGCGCAGGCCGGCCGACCGATGTCGCTGCCCGCCCTGGAGCCGCTGGTCGACCTCCGGCGGACCCGTCTGGAGAGCATGCTGAAGGTCCTCGACGTGGACGGGGCCGTGCACCGCGTGAAGGGCGGCTGGACGGCGACGGGCGAGCCCTGGGTGTACGACGCCGAGCGGTACGCCTGGGTGGCCCGGCAGCGAGCGGCCGAGCAGCAGGCCATGCGGGACTACGCGGCCGCCACGGGCTGCCGCATGGAGTTCCTGCGGCGGCAGCTCGACGACGAGGAGGCGGCGCCCTGCGGCCGCTGTGACAACTGCGCGGGTCCCCGCTACACGGCGGACGTCTCCGATACGGCGCTGGGCGAGGCCCGCGGTGAGCTGAGCCGTCCCGGCGTGGAGTTGGAGCCCCGCCGGATGTGGCCCACCGGCCTGGTGGCGGTCGGCGTGGACCTCAAGGGGCGGATCCCGGCCGGGGAGCAGGCGGCGACGGGCCGCGGCCTGGGCCGGCTCTCCGACATCGGCTGGGGCAACCGGCTGCGGCCCCTGCTCGCCGACCGCGCCGCCGACGCCCCCGTTCCCGAGGACGTGGCGGCGGCGGTGGTGGAGGTGCTGGCGGACTGGGCGCGGGGGCCGGGCGGCTGGGCCTCGGGGTCTCCGGACGCCCCGCCGCGCCCGGTGGGCGTGGTGGCGATGGCCTCGCGGACCCGACCCGCCCTGATCGGATCGCTGGCCGCACGCATCGCGGAGGTGGGTCGGATGCCCCTCCTGGGCTCGCTGGAGTACGCGGCGCAGACCCCGCCGTACGGGCTGTCCTCCTCCAACAGCGCCCAGCGCGTGCGGGCGCTGCACGAACTGCTCTCCGTACCGGGCGAGCTCGCGGAGTCCCTGGCCGCCGCTGCGGGTCCGGTGCTGCTGGTCGACGATCGGTCCGAGACAGGATGGACGCTCGCCGTGGCCGCCCGGCTGCTCCGGCGGGCCGGAGCCGGGGAGGTGTTTCCGCTGGTCCTCGCGGTCCAGTCGTGATCGCGCGCGTCAGGGGCGGCGGCACTGGGCAAGGATATGAACGGCATACCGCCTGAATCCGGTCGGCGGCGCCAATTGCTCGTTGCCGCGCCCTGACGGGCCACGCAAGAATTGGAGGGCTCCCGCACGGCTCGTCGGCACTGTCACAGGGCCGCGCTGTGGCGCGCCGTCACCCAGCCCAGCCCGTCGCCCCGGGCGTGCAGCCGAAGGGAGAACCGTGTCCTTCGGATTCGCGCCGTCCGCAGCCGCTCCGTCTTCTCGGTCCCTCGCCGGAACCGCTTCCGTCAGCCCGCACGGAAGGCTCCTGGAGCCCTCCGAATGGGCCTCGGCGAACGTTCCGCTCCTCACCAATCCCCGCGAGATGGTCAGCGGGTTGTACGCCCGTCACCGGCCGGGCACGGCCACGGCCGTGGTGGCCGTCCTGGGCCCGGAGGAACGCCTGGTCGCCAGTGCCTCCTTCACCCAGCGGTCCCGTTCCGCGGACGGCTGGGAGTACCGCAACGCCCTGCTGTCGCAGCTGCGTCGGGTGATCCCGCACGACCTGCGACGCCGGACCCCGGTGCGGACGGCGGTGCTGCTGTACTGCCGCGAGGGCGAGGGGCACTGGACCGAGGAGGACGGGGCCTGGATGTGGGGCCTGCGGGACGCCTGCACCCTGCACGGGCTGCGCTGCGGCGCGTACATCACGCTGACCGACGAGGGCTGGCAGGTGCTCGGTGAGGGCCGCGGCGGACGGCGTCCCAGCACCGGTCGCGGACCGGTGGACCTGGGCGATCCGGAGAGCCTGGGGGCCCCGCTGACCCCGCGCACGGGGGGCGGCGCCGTGGACCTGCTGCGCCGCACGGTGGCCCGCTGAGCGGTGCCCGGCGGACCGGGCGGTCCCGCCGCCGACGGCGCGGCGGGACCACAGGGCGTCAGACGCCCGCGCCCAGCACGGAGTTGATCTGCGCGGGGTCTCCGCAGACGATCAGCAGTGCGGCGGCGCGGCCGAGGGCGACCGAAAGGATGCCCTCGATGCCCTCGGCGGTTCCGCCGTTGGCGGCGAACACCACCACGGGGCGGCGGGCGGCCCGGCCGGCCTGGGTGGCGTCGGCGTAGAACACGTCGTCCGCGGCGTCGTGCTGGGCCCAGTAGGCGGCTTCGCCGAAGCTCAGCTCGTGGGCGGCCCACGGGTGGGCCTCGCCGCTGGTCAGCACCAGGATGTCGCCGGGCGCGCGGCCCGTTTCGAGCAGCAGGTCCACGGCCTCCTCGGCCGCGTCCAGGGCGCCCTCGGCCGAGGCCGGGATCAGCTGGACCTGCGGGACGGCGGTGGAGACCGACGGGGTGGAGGGGGCGGGACGGGGCGCGGCCGCCACCGGACGCGGCGCGGGCGGCGCGGGCCGGGGGGCGGGACGCGGACCGGGTACGGGGCGGGGGGTCTGCGCGACGCGGCCGGGGGCCGGGGCGACGCGGGGACCCTGGGCACTCTCGTGAATCTGAGGCTCCTCGGGGCTGAGAGGCATGGGTGGGTGTCCATCGAATGCCGGTGCGGTGCGGACCGGCGGGGCTTGCGTGCGCTCAGAAATCGAAGCCGAGTTGGCCTCCGTTTTCCAGTGCGAGCGCTTCCTCGCTCCTGCGGGTCTTCTTCAGGTGCTGCCAGCGCGGCAGCCCGTCGAGGTACGACCAGGAGAGCCGGTGGTACGGGGTCGGGCCCCGCTCCTCCAGCGCCGCGCGGTGTACCGGCGAGGGATAGCCGGCGTTGTCCGCGAAGGCGAAGTCTTCGTGTCCGGCGCCCAGTTCGGCCATCTGCCGGTCGCGCCGGACCTTGGCGATCACCGAGGCGGCCGCGACGGCCACGCAGGACTGATCGCCCTTGATCACCGTGCGGACCAGCCAGGGGGCGCCGAGGTAGTCGTGTTTGCCGTCGAGGATGACCGCGTCGGGCCGGACCGGGAGGGCCTCCAGGGCGCGCACCGCGGCCAGCCGCAGGGCGGCGGTCATGCCGAGGGCGTCGATCTCCTCGGGGGAGGACTCGCCGAGGGCGTAGCTCGTCACCCACCGTTCCAGCACCTCGGCGAGCGCGTCGCGCTTGCGGACGGTGAGCAGTTTGGAGTCGGTCAGTCCTTCGGGCGGCTTGCGGAGGCCGGTGACCGCCGCGCATACGGTCACGGGACCGGCCCAGGCCCCTCGCCCGACCTCGTCGACCCCGGCGATGACCTTGGCGCCGGTGGTTGCGCGGAGGGAGCGCTCGACGGTGTGAGTGGGTGCTTCGTACGGCATGGCGCCAGCAAGGGTACGCCGCTCGGTGGCGACCGCGACACCCCGGGCGGCCCCCCTCTCACGGAGCGGGCCGACCGGCCCGTCCCGGACCCGCGTACTCCGTTACTCGCCGGAGGTGACGTTCCCTACCGCACAGGCCCACGAAGGCCGATCGGGGCGGACACGGCACACTCCGACCCCTTCTCGCACGAGGATTCGGGAGCGATTCCACGCCACTCCCCCGGCCGGGCCGTAGCGGGAGCGAACGATCTCGCGGCCCGGGCTCTCCGCCCGGCGGCCGGTTCCGGAAGGTGCCGACTTCGTCACACCTGTCCGGCTCCACCGTGGCCGCCACCGGCCACGGCCGCTCCGGCGTCCCTCAGGACACCGTCGCGAGCACCCAGGCGGGCAGTTCCTCGGTCCGCTCCCGCCAGGTCGCGGGAACCGTGTCCACGCCCCGGCCGCCCAGGATCCCGCCCACGATGGCGCAGGTGGTGTCCACGTCCCCGCCGACCCGTGCGGTGGTCCAGAAGGCCCCCTCGAAGTCGCCGAGGCTCCGGGCGGCCGACCACAGGGCGAAGGGCACCGTGTCGTGGGCCGAGGTGCGGCGACCGCAGCCCAGCACGGCGGCCACGGTGGTCGCGTCCGCGTAGTCCAGCATGTCCCGGGCCCGTCGCAGCCCGGCGCCGACGGCGCTGCGCGGCACCAGCGCGATGACCGAGTCGAGGAGGTCGGCCGGGGCGGGCGGGCCGTCCGGAGCGGCCACCAGCGCCGCCGCGGCGGCCACGGCCATCGCCCCGCACACGGCTTCCCGGTGCTGGTGGGTCGGGTACGCGGAGATCTCGGCCTGGTGGGTGGCCTGCTCCGGGTCGTCGGCGTACCAGGCCCCGAGCGGCGCGATCCGCATGGCGGCGCCGTTGCCCCAGGAGCCCTGACCGTTGAAGAGGGCGGCGGACAGCTCACGCCAGTCCCCGCCCTCGCGGACCAGGCGCAGCATGCGGTTGACGGCCGGCCCGTAGCCGCGGTCGAAGTCGTGGTGCTCGGCGAAGGACCGGGCCAGGGCGTCCTGGTCGATCCGGTCGTGCGCGGCCAGGACCGCGAGGACGGAGCAGGCCATCTCGGTGTCGTCGGTCCACTGCCAGGGACCGGGGGGCAGCTCGCGCCGCCGGAGCAGGCCGAGGTGTGCGGGGACGAAGAACTGGGAGCCCAGGGCGTCACCCACGGCCAGCCCCCGGAGGCTGGCCAGGGCGCGTCCGAGGCGCCCGCCGGGAGAAGAGTCGGGGATCATCGCGGTCACTCTAGCCGTCCAGGTCATAAGGCTCGGGTACGGTCCACCGCTCGAAGGGCCGGTCGAGCCGGTAGCGGCCGTCCTCGCCCAGCACCAGGACCCGGTACTCGCCGTTGCCGGGGTTGGAGAGGCACTCGAACTCGGCCACCGACCAGTGGAACCAGCGCATGCAGAACAGCCGCATGGTGAGCCCGTGCGTCACCAGCAGGACGTTCGGGGGGTGGTCGGGGGCCTCGAAGCTGCGGTAGAGGCTCTCCAGGAAGGCACCCACCCGGTCGTAGACGTCGGCTCCCGACTCGCCCTGGGCGAAGCGGTAGAAGAAGTGCCCGTAGGCGTCCCGGTACGCCTTCTGGAGCCGTACGTCGTCGCGGTCCTGCCAGTTCCCCCAGTCCTGCTCGCGCAGCCGGGGCTCCTCGCGGACCCGGACCCGGGAGGGGTCCAGCTTGAGCGCCCGGAAGGTCTCCAGGGTCCGCCGGTAGGGCGAGACGTACGCGCTGACGCCCTCCTCGCCGAAGAGGGCGCGCAGCCGCTCCCCGGCGGCGAGGGCCTGCTCCCGGCCGGTGGGGGTCAGGCGGAGGGCGTGGTCGGGCTCCCGTTCGTAGACGGTGTCGTCTGCGTTCCCCTCCGATTCCCCGTGCCGGACGAGGACGATGCGCCGCGGTCGTACCATTCCACGACCCTAGATCGGGCGGAGCCGTTCGAGCGGACGCACGGGGCCGATCGGATCAAACCAGGGGGGCGGGGGCCGCCCGGTCGGGGTGTCCGGGCACGGGGTCGGGCCGGTCCGGTCCGGACGCGCCGGGCCGGGTCCTCAGACGGTCCAGGACCGCTCCAGGTCGATGACGTCCCCGGCGAGGGCTTCCACGTCGGCTTCGGTGTGGGCCCGCAGGGAGAGCCGCTCGATCCGTTCCTGCCGGTACTTGCCGTGCTCGGCCGCGGAGTTCCACATGGAGAGCACCATGAACTCGCGCCCGGGGGCCTCGCCGAAGAGCCCGCGCAGCATTCCGGGGGACCCGGCCATGGCCGGGTTCCACACCTTCTCCTGCATCAGGGCGAAGTGCTCCAGCCGCCCCTCGCGGACCCGGCAGTGCGCCACCCGCAGCAGGTCCGCGTCGGAGAACTGCGGGCTGAAGCCGGTCTTCACGTCGAAGCGGTGGTCGAAGAGCGTGACCCGGGCGTTCTTGAAGGTCCCGGCCTGGGAGGCGGCCAGCCGGTCGTGGGAGCGCGCCATGAAGGAGTCGTAGAAGGACCGGCTCTCCCAGAAGGCGAAGACGTGCGCCACTCCGGGGCGGGCCCGGCTCCAGCCGCCGCCCTGTCCCCGGAAACCCGGCTCACCGGGGAGCCCCGCCCACTTCCGCTGCCCGCGCTCGAACCCCCGGCGGTCCACCACCGTGCAGCGAATCCACTTGACCAGCACCGCGCCATCGTACGGGGATCACCGGGCCCCCGACCGGTGTCCGCGTCAGTAGGTGCGCAGCAGTTGCGCGGCGTCCGTCTCGGACAGTCGGATCCCGAACTCCCGGTCGAGCAGTCCGATGAGCTCCCCGGCCGGGACGGTGCGCTTCTCCTCCCGGCCGTCGGGGTGGACGCGGGAGAACTCGTTCCCGACCAGGGCGGTCCGGGGCCCGTCGGCGGACCGCTGGGCGATCACCCGGCCGAGGAAGGCCGAGCGGGGGTGCGAGGAGCTGTAGTGGTTCATGAGGACGTAGTCCACGGGATGGTGCCGCTGCGGGGAGAAGGAGTACAGCTCCCGCCAGGTGTCGCCGCGCCGGAGGCACAGGGTCCGCTCCCCCTCGGCGCCCTCCCGGACCAGGTAGCGCCACTCGCCCTGGCGGTGCTCGGTGCCGGGCCGGGCCAGCGGGACCGGTTCGCGGGGGCTCTGGTGCCCGAAGCCCGCGTCGCACAGCCACTCGGCGCCGTCCAGCGTGACCACGAGGAGGGCGTGGGTGACCGGGAGCAGGAGGTCCCCGCGGGTGCGGTTGCGGGCGCCCCGGCCCGCCACCTCGAAGCCGATCCGCTCCAGGACGGCGGCCAGCAGCGAGTTCTGTTCGTAGCAGTAGCCGCCCCGCCGGCCGCGCACGAGCTTGTCCTCCAGGCTCTTCACGTCCAGTGCGACGGGGTGGCCCAGCAGCACGTCCAGGCTCTCGAAGGGGATGGCCTCGGTGTGGGCGCGGACGATCCGGGTGAGCGTGGCCAGGTCCGGGCGGAGCTCCCCGGTGCAGCCGGTCCGCCGGAGATAGGCGTCGAGGTCGAGCCGGTCACCCTGCCACATGCGTTCCGTCCCCGGGGAAGGCGCTGCGGGCGGCCCGGCCGGGCGCCCGCCCCTCATGATCGGGGCGCCGCCCCGCCCCGCCAACCCCTGTCCGCCCCCCGAGACCCCCGGGAACGGCCGGAAGGGGCCGGCCACGGTGTGGCCGGCCCCTTCCGGGACCGTCGGACGCGTCACGCGTGCGGCCGGGGGGCCGCCCGCGGTCAGCTGCAGCCGCTGGTGGAGCCGCAGCCCTCGCAGATGTAGCAGGAGCCGGCGCGCTGCATCTTGGTGCCGCAGGAGAAGCACAGCGGGGCGTCGGCGCTCACGCCGAGCTGCATCTCGACGAGCTCGGCGTTGCTGTGCGCCTGCTTGGGGGCGGGCGCCTCGGCGACGGCCACCGGCTTGGGCACGGCCACGACCGCGGCCACCGCCACGGGCGCCGACTGGGCGAGCGCCTCGGTGTCCAGCTCCTCGTCCAGCGGCTCGTAGGAGCCGGTGTCCAGGTGCCGCTGGCGCTCCTCGGCGGTGTGGATGCCGAGGGCCGAGCGGGTCTCGAAGGGCAGGAAGTCGAGCGCCAGGCGGCGGAAGATGTAGTCGACGATCGACTGGGCCATCCGCACGTCCGGGTCGTCCGTCATGCCGGCCGGCTCGAAGCGCATGTTGGTGAACTTGGAGACGTAGGTCTCCAGCGGGACGCCGTACTGCAGGCCGACGGAGACGGCGATGGAGAAGGCGTCCATCATGCCCGCGAGGGTCGAGCCCTGCTTGGACATCTTCAGGAAGACCTCGCCCAGGCCGTCGTCCGGGTAGGAGTTGGCCGTCATGTAGCCCTCGGCGCCACCCACGGTGAAGGAGGTGGTGATGCCCGGGCGGCCCTTGGGGAGGCGCTTGCGGACGGGGCGGTACTCGATGACCTTCTCGACCGCGGCGCGGAGGGTCTCCTCCGTCTTGGCGGTGACCTCGGCCTTCTCGTCCTCCTTCTTCTTCGCGGAGAGCGGCTGGCCGACCTTGCAGTTGTCGCGGTAGATCGCGAGGGCCTTGACGCCGAGCTTCCAGGCCTCGAAGTAGATCTCCTCGACCTCCTCGACGGTGGCCGTCTCCGGCATGTTGACCGTCTTGGAGATCGCGCCGGAGATCCACGGCTGGATCGCGGCCATCATGCGGACGTGGCCCATCGCGGAGATGGAACGCTCGCCCATGGCGCAGTCGAAGACCTCGTAGTGCTCGGTCTTCAGGCCGGGGGCGTCGACCACGTTGCCGTGCTCGGCGATGTGGGCGACGATCGCCTCGATCTGCTCCTCCTGGTAACCCAGGCGGCGCAGGGCCTGCGGGACGGTGCCGTTGACGATCTGCATGGAGCCGCCGCCGACGAGCTTCTTGAACTTGACCAGGGCCAGGTCCGGCTCGACACCGGTGGTGTCGCAGGACATCGCCAGGCCGATGGTGCCGGTGGGCGCCAGCACGGAGGCCTGGGCGTTGCGGAAGCCGTTCTTCGCGCCGAGGCGCACCACGTCCTGCCAGGCCTCGGTGGCCGCGGCCCAGATCGGGGTGTCCAGGTCGTCGCCGCGGGGGGCGACGGCGTTGGCGTCGGCGTGCTGCTTCATGACGCGCTGGTGCGGCTCGGCGTTGCGGGCGTAGCCGTCGTACGCGCCGACGACCGCGGCCAGCTCGGCGGAGCGCTTGTAGGCGGTGCCGGTCATCAGCGAGGTGATCGAGGCGGCGAGGGTGCGGCCGCCGTCGGAGTCGTACGCGTGGCCGGTCGCCATCAGCAGGGCGCCGAGGTTGGCGTAGCCGATGCCGAGCTGGCGGAAGGCGCGGGTGTTCTCGCCGATCTTCTGCGTCGGGAAGTCCGCGAAGCAGATGGAGATGTCCATCGCGGTGATGACCAGCTCGACGACCCGGGAGAAGCGGTCGACGTCGAAGGACTGCCGGCCCTTGCCGTCGTCCTTGAGGAACTTCATCAGGTTCAGCGAGGCGAGGTTGCAGGACGTGTTGTCCAGGTGCATGTACTCGCTGCACGGGTTGGACGCGGTGATGCGGCCGGACTCCGGGCAGGTGTGCCAGCGGTTGATCACGCCGTCGTACTGGATGCCCGGGTCGGCGCAGGCCCACGCGGCCTCGGCGAGCTTGCGGAAGAGCGCCTTGGCGTCGACCTTCTCGATGACCTCGCCGGTCATGCGGGCGCGCAGACCGAACTCGGTTCCGTTCTCCACGGCCTGCATGAACTCGTCGTTCACGCGGACGGAGTTGTTGGCGTTCTGGTACTGCACGGAGGTGATGTCGTCACCGCCGAGGTCCATGTCGAAGCCCGCGTCACGGAGGGCGCGGATCTTCTCCTCTTCCTTGACCTTGGTGGCGATGAAGTCCTCGACGTCCGGGTGGTCCACGTCCAGGACGACCATCTTGGCCGCGCGGCGGGTGGCGCCGCCCGACTTGATGGTGCCGGCGGAGGCGTCGGCGCCGCGCATGAAGGAGACGGGGCCGGAGGCGTTGCCGCCGGAGGACAGCAGCTCCTTGGAGGAGCGGATGCGGGAGAGGTTCAGGCCGGCGCCGGAGCCGCCCTTGAAGATCATGCCCTCTTCCTTGTACCAGTCGAGGATCGACTCCATGGAGTCGTCGACGGCCAGGATGAAGCAGGCGGAGACCTGCTGCGGCTGGGGCGTGCCGACGTTGAACCAGACCGGCGAGTTGAAGCTGAAGATCTGGTGCAGGAGCGCGTACGTCAGCTCGTGCTCGAAGATCTCCGAGTCGGCCGGGGAGGCGAAGTAGCCGTGCTCCTCGCCCGCCTTCGTGTAGGTCTTCACGATCCGGTCGATCAGCTGCTTCAGACCGGTCTCGCGCTGCGGGGTGCCCACGGCGCCCCGGAAGTACTTGCTGGTGACGATGTTGACCGCGTTCACCGACCAGAAGTCGGGGAACTCGACGCCGCGCTGCTCGAAGTTGACCGAGCCGTCGCGCCAGTTGGTCATGACGACGTCACGACGCTCCCAGGCCACCTCGTCGTACGGGTGCACGCCGGGAGTGGTGTGGATGCGTTCGATGCGCAGGCCCTTGCTCGCCGCCTTGGTCCCCTTGGCGCGGGAACCACGTGCCGGACCGCTCGCCGTCTCTGTCATGCCGCCTCCCATATACGGGCAAAAACGCCCTGATGTGCCGACGAAATTCCGTGGCACGGTGTCTGTCTGTCTGGCTGGTGGCCCACGGGGCAGTGCCCCGAGGACAGGTCTGTGGTCCCGGCTCCCGCCGGGAGGACCGATCCGGCCCGGGCCGCGGTGCGGCCGTCGGGTCAGTCGGTGGCGGAGGCGGGCACGGGGACCGGGGCACCGGTCCCGCCGTGCTCGCACTCCTCGTGCGCGGGCCGCCGCTCGCGCAGCTCGCCGATGGCGGCCTCGAAGTCCTCAAGGGTGTCGAACGCCTTGTACACCGACGCGAAGCGCAGGTAGGCGACGAGGTCGAGCTCCTGGAGGGGGCCGAGGATGGCCAGGCCCACGTCGTGGGTGGTCAGCTCGGCACTGCCGGTGGCCCGTACCGCCTCCTCGACGCGCTGGCCGAGCTTGGCGAGGGCGTCCTCCGTGACCGGTCGCCCCTGGCACGCCTTGCGGACGCCCGAGATGACCTTGGTCCGGCTGAAGGGCTCGGTGACCCCGCTCCGCTTGATCACCATCAGTGACGCGGTCTCCACCGTGGTGAAGCGGCGGGAGCAGTCCGGGCACTGGCGGCGTCTGCGGATCGACGTGCCGTCGTCGGTGGTGCGACTGTCCACCACGCGGCTGTCGGGGTGCCTGCAGAAGGGGCAGTGCATGGCTTGAAAACCCTTCCTCACGGCACGACTGAGCGGCTTCGGCACCACCCGGGAAGCAGTCCACCAGGCTCTCGAAGCAGACACCAGCATAGGCGATGTCGAACGCTCCGGTTCACCCCGGACCACAACTTGTGGGCGGCCGGAGCCATACAACCACTAGATCTTGGGTTCTGCCGGAAAGCGACTCTTCCGCGTGTCGCGCGCCGCGCCGGCCGGGAAACGCCCTTGGGATCGCGGCGCCGGGGCGGGAACGCGGCTCGCCGCGCCGTACCGGGACCGACCCCCACCCGACCCGGAAGAGTACCGTAGGCAGCGGTTCCGGCACCGAACCCGCGTTCGGCCGGAGCGGGTCACCGAACGCCCATACACCTTGCGCTTGTGATCACGTCAGGTGAACTGCGTTTTTTCACTCGAACGTGTGTTTGGCGCAACCTTTCGAAAGCCACTAGCGTTGTCCAGCCAGGGAGAACAAGCCGAGAGGGGCCGACGTGACCACCACCGCAGACAGTGCCACCATCACTGCGCAGAACCGCTCCCAGAGCCGACTCGAGCCGGTGCACGCCATGAATGAAGCAGCCATGATCCCGGAGGGCGAGGGCGTACGCCCCGCCCGCTCCCTGCCCGGCAGGCCCCCAGGCATCAGGGCGGACAGTTCGGGCCTCACGGACCGCCAGCGCCGGGTGATCGAGGTCATCCGCGACTCCGTGCAGCGCCGCGGGTACCCGCCGTCGATGCGGGAGATCGGCCAGGCCGTCGGCCTGTCGAGCACCTCCTCCGTGGCCCACCAGCTGATGGCCCTGGAGCGCAAGGGCTTCCTCCGCCGCGACCCGCACCGCCCCCGGGCGTACGAGGTCCGCGGCTCGGACCAGCCCAGCACCCAGCCCACCGACACCACGGGCAAGCCCGCCGCCTCCTACGTGCCGCTGGTCGGCCGGATCGCGGCCGGTGGCCCGATCCTCGCCGAGGAGTCCGTGGAGGACGTCTTCCCGCTCCCCCGGCAGCTGGTCGGTGACGGCGAGCTGTTCGTCCTGAAGGTCGTCGGCGACTCCATGATCGAGGCGGCCATCTGTGACGGGGACTGGGTCACCGTCCGCCGCCAGCCGGTCGCGGAGAACGGCGACATCGTGGCCGCCATGCTGGACGGCGAGGCCACCGTGAAGCGCTTCAAGCGCGAGGACGGGCACGTCTGGCTGCTCCCCCACAACGCCGCCTACCAGCCGATCCCCGGCGACGAGGCCACCATCCTCGGCAAGGTCGTGGCGGTGCTGCGGCGGGTCTGATCCCCGCCCCCAGTCCGGACCCCGGGTACCACTGCGCCGGTCCCGGGGTCCTGCCGTGTCCGCTTACGGGCCCGGGGCGGGAAGCCCCGGGCCCGAAGGCGTGCCTACGCTCCGTTCGCCACGGCCGCCGCGTCGATGGCCGCCAGGGAGCGGCGGACCTGGTTGCGGTCCGTGGTGTACCAGAAGTCGGGCAGCGAGGACTTCAGGAAGCTGCCGTAGCGGGCCGTGGCCAGTCGCGGGTCGAGCACGGCCACCACCCCGCGGTCGCCCGAGGCCCGCACCAGCCGACCGGCGCCCTGGGCCATGAGCAGGGCGGCGTGCGTGGCCGCCACCGCCATGAAGCCGTTGCCGCCGGCCTCCTCCACCGCCTTCTGCCGGGCGCTCATCAGCGGGTCGTCCGGCCGGGGGAAGGGGATCCGGTCCATGACCACGAGCTGGCAGCTCGCACCGGGCACGTCCACGCCCTGCCACAGGGAGAGGGTGCCGAACAGACAGGTGGCCGGGTCCGCCGCGAAGTTCTTGATCAGCTCGCCGAGGGTCTCCTCGCCCTGGAGGAGGATCGGCTGGTCCAGCCGGGTCCGCAGCTCCTCCGCGGCGGCCTGGGCCCCGCGCATCGAGGAGAAGAGCCCGAGGGTGCGGCCGCCGGCCGCCTGGATCAGCTCCGCCAGCTCGTCGAGCATGTCCCCGCGGGAGCCCTCCCGGCCGGGGGTGGCCAGGTGCTTGGCCACGTAGAGGATGCCCTGCTTCGGGTAGTCGAAGGGGGAGCCGACGTCCAGGCCCTTCCACTCCGGCAGGTCCTCGCCCGTCACACCCTCGGGGGCGAGGCCCAGGGAGGCGCCGACGCCGTTGAAGTCCCCGCCCAGCTTGAGGGTGGCCGAGGTCAGCACCACCGAGCGCTCCGCGAACAGCTTCTCGCGCAGCAGCCCGGAGACCGACATCGGGGCGACCCGGAGGGTGGCCCCGAAACGGTCGTGGCGCTCGTACCAGACCACGTCGTACTCGGAGCCCTGGGTGATCCGCTCGGCCACGTCGTGGACGGACTCCACGGAGGCCAGGGCCTGCTTGCGGACGGCGTCCTCGTCCTGCACGGACTTGTCGCGGGTGGCCCCGATCGCCGAGATGACGTTCCGCGCGGCATCGCGCAGGGCCATCAGGGCGTAGCCGAGGTCCTCGGGGATCTCCTCCAGGCGGCCGGGCAGGGCCAGCTCCATGAGGCGTTCGAAGCCCTCGGCCGCGGTCTGGAGGGAGTCCGCGGTCTTCTCGTCGACCAGTTTCGCGGCCCGCTTCACGGCGCGGTTGACCTGCCCGGGGGTCAGCTCCCCGGTGGCCACCCCGGTGACCCGGGAGACCAGCTCGTGGGCCTCGTCGACGATCAGCACCTCGTGCTGCGGGAGCACCGGGGCGCCCTCGATGGCGTCGATGGCGAGCAGGGCGTGGTTGGTGACGACCACGTCGGCGAGCTTGGCGCGCTCCCGGGCCGCCTCGGCGAAGCACTCGGCCCCGTAGGCGCACTTGGTGGCGCCCAGGCATTCGCGGGAGGAGACGGAGACCTGGGACCAGGCGCGGTCGGAGACCCCGGGGGTCAGGTCGTCGCGGTCGCCGGTCTCGGTCTCGTCGGCCCAGTCCCGCATCCGGAGCAGGTCCTTGCCGAGCTTGCTGGTGGGGGCGGCCGCCTCGAACTGGTCGAAGAGGCCCTCCTCCTCGTCCTGCGGGGCGCCCTCGTGGAGGCGGTGCAGGCAGAGGTAGTTGGAGCGGCCCTTGAGCATGGCGTACTGCGGGCGGCGGCGGAGCAGCGGGTGCAGGGCCTCCACGGTCCGCGGCAGGTCCCGCTCGACCAGCTGGCGCTGGAGGGCGAGGGTGGCGGTGGCGACGACCACCCGCTCGCCGTGCGCCAGGGCGGGGACCAGATAGCCCAGGGACTTTCCGGTGCCGGTGCCGGCCTGCACCAGGCGGTGGGAGTTGTCGTCGATGGCTTCCGCGACGGCTTCGGCCATGGCCACCTGGCCGGGGCGCTCCGTACCGCCGACGGCGGTGACGGCGGCGTGCAGCAGGTCGGAGAGAGGGGGCTTCGTCATAGCACCGCCAACCCTACGCGGGTCCTCGGACAGTGGAGGACGGTCCGGGAGCGTGACCGGCCCCGCCGGGGGCGGCCGGCTCGGGCGGGCGGGGGCCGGTCGGCGGGCGCCGCAGCGGGTGGCACGGGCCCGCCGGGGGCGGGGGCCCGGCCGGCGGGGCGCACCGGGTGCGGGCCGGCGGCGGTCACAGCAGGGTGCGCAGGGCTCGGTCGCGGATCATGAGGGCGGCCCGCTTGTCGGGCAGCGCGATCTCCGCGGAGAAGCGGAAGCCGGCGTGGAGGAAGGCCGCCACGGAGGGGGTGTTGCGGAGGTCCGGTTCGGCCACGACACGCGCGCAGCGGGGCCGGTGGTCGAGGACGAGGTCGGCGACGGCGCGCAGCAGCCGGCCGCCGAGGCCGCGGTCGCGGTCGCCGGGCTCTCCGATGAGAAGGTGGAGTCCGGTGTCGTGGGGACGCGCCGGGTAGTGGCGGGCCAGCGGGTCCAGGTCGGCGCGGTAGACCTCCCAGTAGCTCATGGGTCGGCCGTCGAGGAGTCCGAGACAGGGGATGCTGCGTCCGTCGCCGTCGAGTTGGGCGGCGAGGTGGGCCGCGGTGGTCGCGGCGGGGCCGGCGAGCTCCCAGAAGGCGGCCACGGCGGGATCGTTCATCCAGCGCGTGACGAGGTCGAGGTCGTGTTCCGGGCGGACCGGGGTCAGGGTGAAGAGGCCGTCCGGGGTCCGGACCGGGTCCCAGGCGGCCGGTGAGTCGAGGAGTTCGGCCTCGGCGAGCCGGGGCAGGTCGGCGCGGGCGTCGGGGGCCCGGCCGAAGCGGAAACAGTCCGCAGCTGGTTCGGCGGGCAGGCCGGGGCCCTCCTCGCCGAGGAGGTCGGGGAAGCCCGGCGGCAGCCGTAGTTCCAGGGTGTCCTCGCAGGAGGTCCCGGTGTGGGGGGCGGGAGCGGTTCCCGTGTCGGTGGTGGAGGGCATCGGCTTCCCTGCTTCAGGCGTGGAGGGGGTTGGTGAGGGTGGTGTAGACGGACTGGGTGTCGACGGGGCCGACGAGTTCGTCGAGGCCGTGGACGCGGGTGCGGAGGTTGGCCTTGCAGCGCAGGACGGGCGAGTCCAGCAGCAGGGCGGGCAGGGGTCCCAGTCCGGCCGCCTTGCCGAGGAAGCGGCGCAGGGCGGCGAGGAGGACGCGCTCGTCGGCGAGCTGTTGGGAGCCGAAGGCGCCGATCAGGCCGAGGGCGTTGTTGATGCCGAGGTAGTAGGCGAAGCGCTCGTCGGTGACGGCGTCGGGGACGAAGGTGTCGCTGCGGCAGCCGATGCCGGGGAGCCGGCGGTCCAGCGCCTCGCGGTGCGATTCCCGGAAGTAGTAGCCCTGGTTGTCGCGGTAGCGCCCGCCGATCGGCCAGCCGGCCGGGTCGAGGAGGACCAGGGTGTTCTGCTGGTGGGCTTCGAGGGCGATGCCCGCGAGGGCGTCGAGGGCGAGGACGGGCAGGACCACGTGGTCCAGGTAGCGCAGGAACCACTCGGTGGCCACGGCGGAGGCGGGGCGGCCGGTGGTCGCGGCGAGCCGGTGCACGGTTCCGGCGAGCCGGGAGCGGAGTCCGGCGCGGCCCGGTCGGGGGTGGGGGGAGGTGAGGGCGGCCACGCAGACGGCCTCGTCGCGGGGGCCGAAGGGGTTGTGGCGCAGCAGGGCGTCGAGGCCGGGTACGGGGCTGCCGTCCGGGTCGTCCACGGCCACCCAGGCGGGGTCGCGGACGATGTCGAAGCCGGGGTGGGCGAACTGCCACTCCTCGGCCAGGCCGGAGCGGAGGAGGCGGTGTACCTCCACCCCGCGGTGGAGTTCCTTGCGGAGGTTCTCCCGGCGGGAGTTGGTGATGGCCAGGCCGAGGGAGAGCTTGAGCATGGCCGGGGCGCCGGGTCGGTGGACGGTGCGGACCGAGGAGGTGGGGTGCCAGGGCTCGCCGTGGGGGCCGAGGTCCCGGAGGAGTCCGGCCTCGTGGAGGGCGGCGACGGCGGGGCGCAGCCGCAGTTCGCGGGCCTGCCAGGGGTGCAGGGGCAGGGCGACGGTGCCGGCGGGCGGGGTGAGGCCGGGGGCGAGGCGGGCGAGGAGCCGTTCGGCGGGGACGGGCCTGCCGCCTTCGGTCCAGGCCGAGTCGGTGGCCAGGAGGGAGCGGTCCACGGCGGTCCAGTGGAGGGGGAAGGAGCCGCGGGTCTCGGGCGAGTAGTGCCGGGCCTCGCTCTCGGAGAACCCTTCCCGGCTCTTGGGGGCGGGGTGGAGGGGGTGGCCGAGGAGGAGGGATTGTTCGGCGGTGAGGAAGGGGTCCGTGACGGCCGGGGGCGCGGGGCGTTCGCGGCGCTCGGTGAGGAGGGCGGTGGTGCGGCGCACGGAGTCGGCGACGCGGCCGAGGAGTTCGGGGCCGCCGCGGCCGCCTTCCTCGCGGAGGAGCAGCGCGGCGAGGGTCACGGGGTCCACGGCGGGGGCCTGCGGCGGGGCGCCTTCGAGCCGGGGTGCCCCGAAGCGGTGCCAGCCGGTGGCGGACCAGTAGCGGACGGGGGCCAGGAGGGCCGTTCCGGAGGCGGGCAGCGGGATCCGCAGGAGGCCGCCCTCGGGCCGGGGCAGGTCGTTCTCGCGGGCCCAGCAGCGGAGCAGGTTCTCGGTGCCGGCGGCCTCGGCGGCGACGGCCGGGTCGGGGTGGTCCAAGGGGTCCGGAGGGCCCTCGGGGGTGCCGTCGGCGTCGGGGACCAGAGTGCCCAGCGGGCGCCGGGCGGCCGCGTCCTGCTGGCGCGGCAGCAGGGCGGGTGCCGCGCCGGGCCGGGCCCGCTGTGCGGGGCCTTCGGAGGCGGGCGGCTCGGGTGCGGGGCTGGGGTTCACGGGGTTCCTTCGCGGGTGGGTTCCGGTGCGGCGCGGATGCGCGGCTCAGCGCGGGGTGCGCGGCCGGTGGAGCCGGTTCCGTTCGGCGGCGGCCACGGCGTCGGCGAGGCGTTCCAGGACGGCGTCGGCCTGCCCGTCGGTGAGGGTGAGCGGCGGCAGCAGCCGTACGACCTCGCCGTGGGGGCCGCCGAGGCCGAGGATCAGCCCCCTGTCCAGGCAGGCGCTCCGGATCTCGGCGGCCAGCGCGGGAGCGGCCGGGGCGATCCGTCGGGACGGCGCCGGCCCGGGGGCGGTGAAGGGCCACGGCGGCCGGGCGGGCCCGGCGTCGCGCGCCCGGTCCGAGACGTGCGCCCGGTCCGGGGGCGACTGCGGGACGGTCCTCGCGGGTCGGTCCCCCGGTGCGGCGGGGCGCGGCACGGCGGGGGTCCCGGCCGTGGTCGGGTGCTCCGGCTCACCGGCGGCGCGTTCCGGGTCGACGATCTCCAGGCCGATCATGAGTCCGCGGCCGCGGACCTCTCCGACACAGGTGTGGCGGGCGGCGAGCCCGCGGATCTCTTCGAGCATCCGGGCGCCGAGGGCGGCGGCGCGTTCGGCGAGCCGGTGGGTCCGGACGTGGGCGAGGGTGGCGGTGCCGGCGGCCATGGCCAGCTGGTTGCCGGGGAAGCCGGCGGGCGCCCCGGTCTCCGGTCCGGGGTCCAGGTCGGCGTGGTGCACGACCACCGACAGGGGGAGGCTGCCGCCGAGCGCCCGGGACAGCACCATCACGTCGGGGACCACGCCCGCGTGGTCCACTCCCCAGAAGGCTCCGGTCCGGCCCACTCCTGTCCGTGTCTCGTCGGCGATGAGGGCGATGCCCCGGGCCCGGGTGAGCTCGCGCAGCCGGCGCGTCCACGGGTCCGGGGCCGGGTGCACCCCGGCCTCGCAGCGGACCGGTTCGAGGAGCACCGCGGCGGGCGCGGTGGCGGGGCCCGCCCGGCCGTCGAGCACCTCCTCGGTCCAGCGGGCGGCGAGTCCGGCGCCCCGGGGGCCGCCGGTCCCGAAGGCGCAGCGGACCTCCCGGGGGTGCGGGAGCCGGAGGGTGCGTCCCCCGGTCGGCTCGCCCGCCCGCGGGCCCTGGGCCCGCGCCGGTCCGTCCGGGCCCGTGACCGGCGGGCCGTCCCCGGCGCCCGGGTAGGCGGGGGCGCCGTGGACGATCAGGTCCGGACGCCCCGAGGCGCGGCGGGCCAGGGCGACGGCCTCGGCCACCGCGTCGGCGCCGGCCGGTCCGCAGAAGCGGATCCGGCCGTCCCGGGCCAGGGGCGCGGGGAGGCAGGCCAGCAGCTCGGCGGTGAAGGCCTCCCGGACGGGGGTGTCCAGGCCGAGGGCGTCCAAGGGGGCCCCGGAGTCGATCACCCTCCGGATGGCCTCCAGGACCACGGGGTGGTTGTGGCCCAGGGCCAGGGTGCCCGCGCCGGAGAGGCAGTCCAGGTAGCGGCGGCCGTCCGCCGCTTCGATGGTCAGGCCCCGGGCCCGGACCGGCACCACCGGGAGCGACCGGGCGTAGGTGCGGGCGGCGGTCTCGCGGGGGGTCCGCCGGCGCGGCTGCGGGACCGCCGCGGGCGCGCCGCCCCCGCTCGCCCCGCTCCGCGTGCCCCCGTCCTCCGCGGCCCCGTTCCCCGCGCCCCTCGCGGCGGCCTGTTCGGTCACGGCCACGGTTCTCCGTCCTCCCGGATGATTGCTCCTCGAACAAGGGCGCTGCCCGTGCGTCCCCCGTCCGTACCAACGACGGGGGCGGCGGGGGAACACGGGTGGTCCGGATGATCGTTGCGGCCGGGGAACCGTGGGCCCCTGCTGTGCCGTCACCAACGGCAGCGGCATAGTGGGGGGTTGCACTCCACGTCTCGAAGCAGCAAGGGGATTCACGACCATGCGACCGATCCGACCGGCTCCCGCCACCTCGAACGGAGGGCGTTCCCGCCGCGTGTCCCGGGCGGTGGCGGCCACCGGACTGTGCGCGGCCCTCGCGCTGACCGTCGCGGGCTGCGGGCCCGGCGGGGACGAGGGCGCCGGGAAGCCGTCGACCGCCGCGAGCTCCCCGGCGGCCGGTCCGGGCGGGATCAAGATCCCCGGGGACTGGAAGGACAAGCTCAAGGAACACGGCATCGACCTGGACAAGTGGAAGGACGGTGCCTGGCGGGACTGGAAGAAGGACGACTGGCTGCGCGAGGCCGAGGACTTCGTCAACCCGATCATCGAGGACCTGTGGGACCCGGACCGGATGCGCCGGGCCGAGCAGCCCGACCAGCCGGTGGCGGACCCCGACCTCGGGCAGGACCAGGGGGTCACCGACCCGGCCCCGACGCCGGTGCGCGCGAGCGCCGTGGCGCCCCGCTACCACGAGTCCGTCCCCGAGGCGGGCAAGGTGTTCTTCGACGGCCCCGAGGGCTCCATGGTCTGCTCGGCCACGGTGGTCGCGGACCCGGCGAACCCGGGCCGCTCCAACATGGTCTGGACGGCGGGGCACTGCGTGCACGCGGGCAAGAAGGGCGGCTGGTACCGCAACATCGCCTTCGTGCCCTCGTACAACGACGCGGGCCGCTCCTCCGCCGAGCTGAAGGAGGCCACCCGCGAGCAGGTCGCCCCGTACGGGGTGTGGTGGAGCGACTGGGCGCAGACCTCCGACCAGTGGATCGCGCAGGGCGGTCCGACCGGTGGGGCCGGTGCCCCCTTCGACTTCGCGGTCCTGCACGTGACCCCGGAGGGCGGCGCCGGGAAGTCCCTGGAGGAGACCGTCGGCGGGGCGCTGCCGGTGGAGTTCGCGGCCCCCTCCGTCGGGAAGATCGCGAAGATCACGGCCACCGGCTACCCGGCGGCGGCGCCCTTCGACGGGCAGCGGGCGTTCCAGTGCGCCGACCGGCCGGGCCGGCTGTCGCTGAACGGGACGGACCCGGTGATGTACCGGATCGGCTGCACGATGACGGGCGGGTCCTCCGGCGGCGGCTGGGTGGCCACCGGCCGGGACGGCAAGCCGGCCCTGGTCTCCAACACCTCGATCGGCCCGGCCTCGGCGGGCTGGCTGGCCGGTCCCCGGCTCGGCGACGAGGCCAAGGCGGTGTTCACGGCGGTCAGCGGCAAGTTCCGCCGCTGAGGGGTCCCGCCGCCGGGGCGCGGACCCCGGCGGGCGGGCGGAACGGAGAAGGGCTCCGGCCCCAGGCGATCACCTGGGGCCGGAGCCCTTCCGCCTACCGGGGGCGGTGCGCCGGCGCGCCCCGCCCCCTCCGGCTCAGTTCTTGGCGGGGACGTACGGAGCCAGGTCCGCGGCCAGTTCCTCGTTGACCCGCGCCTTGAGGAGGGTGCCCTCCGGCGTGTGCTCCTCGGAGATCACCTCGCCCTCGGCGTGGGCGCGGGCGACCAGGGACCCCCGGGTGTAGGGCACCAGCACCTCCACCTCGACGGAGGGGCGGGGCAGCTCGGAGTCGATGAGCGCGAGCAGCTCCTCGATGCCCATGCCGGAGCGGGCCGAGACGGCGATGGAGCGCCGCTCGATCCGCAGCAGCCGCTGGAGGACCAGCGGGTCCGCCGCGTCCGCCTTGTTGATCACCACGATCTCGGGCACGTCCACGGCCCCGACCTCGCGGATGACCTCGCGGACCGCCGCCAGCTGCTCCTCGGGGGCCGGGTGCGAGCCGTCCACCACGTGCAGGATGAGGTCGGACTCGCCGACCTCCTCCATGGTGGAGCGGAAGGCCTCGACCAGGTGGTGGGGCAGGTGCCGGACGAATCCGACGGTGTCGGCGAGGGTGTAGATCCGGCCCGTCGGGGTCTCGGCCCGACGGACGGTCGGGTCGAGGGTGGCGAACAGGGAGTTCTCCACGAGCACGCCCGCCCCGGTGAGGCGGTTGAGCAGGGAGGACTTCCCGGCGTTGGTGTAACCGGCGATCGCGACCGACGGGATCTTGTTCCGCCGCCGCTCCTGCCGCTTGATGTCACGGCCGGTCTTCATCTCCGCGATCTCCCGGCGCATCTTCGCCATCTTCTCGCGGATCCGGCGCCGGTCCGTCTCGATCTTGGTCTCACCGGGGCCTCGGGTGGCCATGCCGCCACCGCCGCCGCCACCCATCTGCCGGGACAGCGACTGACCCCAACCGCGCAGGCGCGGCAGCATGTACTGCATCTGCGCGAGCGCGACCTGCGCCTTGCCCTCTCGGGACTTGGCGTGCTGGGCGAAGATGTCGAGGATCAGGGCGGTCCGGTCGACGACCTTGACCTTGACCACGTCTTCGAGGGCGATGAGCTGGCCGGGGCTGAGCTCGCCGTCGCAGACCACGGTGTCCGCACCGCTCTCCACGACGATGTCGCGCAGCTCACGGGCCTTGCCCGAGCCGATGAAGGTGGCCGGGTCCGGCTTGTCCCGGCGCTGGATCACGCCGTCGAGGACGAGGGCACCGGCGGTCTCGGCGAGCGCGGCGAGCTCCGCGAGGGAGTTCTCCGCGTCCCCGACCGTGCCGGAGGTCCACACGCCGACGAGCACGACCCGCTCCAGACGGAGCTGCCGGTACTCGACCTCGGTGACGTCTTCGAGCTCGGTGGAGAGGCCGGCGACGCGGCGCAGGGCCGCGCGCTCGGAGCGGTCGAACTGCTCGCCGTCCCGCTCCCCGTCGATCTCGTGGCTCCAGGCGACGTCCTCTTCCATCAGGGCATCGGCCCGAAGGCTCTCGGTGAAGCTCTGCGCGTCCCGCGCGTCCTGGGAAGGGGAAGAAGAGGAGGTCATTGGATCCTTCACGTCGATACGAATCGTTGCGTCGGCTACAACGCGGGAGGCCCGGGGAAGATTCCCGGGCGGTCCGTCCCCGAGGGGAGGGGACCGGGCGGGGTCACCGTCCGCGGCCCGCGCGCTCACCGGCCCGTCGATATTGACATGCCCGTTCCCCGGACGTCACACCCTTTTCCCGCCGGACCACTCGGGGTGACCGGGCATGGCCGGGGTCTTCGCCCCGTACAGCCACTCCTTGAAGAAGCCGGTCAGATCCTGGCCGGAGACCTCGGAGGCCAGCCGGACGAAGTCGGCGGTGCCCGCGGTGCCGTCCTTGTGGGTGGCCACCCACTCGCGTTCCAGACGCTCGAAGGCGGAGGTGCCGATCCGCTGCCGGAGGGCGTACAGGACCAGGGCGGAGCCGTCGTAGACCACGGGGCGGAACAGGCCGATCTTCTGGCCGGGCGGGGCGGGCTTGGGGGCGGCGGGGGGTCCGCCGGCGGCCCGCCACTGGTCGGAGCGCTGGTACGCCTCGCGCATGCGGCGCTCCAGCGCGTACTTCCCGAGCCCGTCGGCGTACAGGGCCTCGTACCAGGTGGCGTGGCCCTCGTTGAGCCACAGGTCGGACCAGGTGCGGGGGGTGACGCTGTCCCCGAACCACTGGTGGGCCAGCTCGTGGACCATCACGGACTCCACGTACCAGGCGGGGTAGCCGGGGTCGGTGAAGAGGACGCTCTCGAAGAGGGAGAGGGTCTGGGTCTCCAGCTCGAAGCCGGTGCGGGCGCGGGCGATCAGCACCCCGTAGTTCTCGAAGGGGTAGCGGCCGAGGCGCTTCTCCAGCCAGGCCACCTGGCCGGGGGTCTTGGCGAGCCAGGGCTCGAAGCGTTCGGCGTCCGCGGTGGGGACCACGTCGCGGATGGGCAGCCCGCCGGGGCCGGTGCGGTGCACGACGGTGGACTTGCCGATGGAGACCTGCGCCAGCTCCGTGGCCATGGGGTGCAGGGTGCGGTAGGTCCAGGTGGTGGGGGCGCCGGGGGCCGTCCGGACCCTGCTCTCGGGGATGCCGTTGGCCACGGCGGTCAGCCCCGGCGGGGTGGTGATCCGCAGGGTGAAGAGGGCCTTGTCCGCCGGGTGGTCGTTGCAGGGGAAGACCCGGTGGGCGGCGTCGGCCTGGTTGGCCATGGCGAGGCCGTCGTCGGTGGGGACCCAGCCGCCGTCGCCGGCGCCCCGGGGGTCGCTGGTGTGCCGGATGGTGATCTTGATGGTGGAGCCCTGGTGCACGGGCTCGCGCGGGGTGAGGACCAGGTCCTCGGAGACCGTCCCGAACTCGGCCGCGGCCCCGTTGACCTGCGCGGAGGACACCTTGCCGTGGGTGAAGTCGAGGTTGACGCGGTCCAGGTCCGCCAGGGCCCGGGCCTTGATCACGGTGACCGCGTCCAGGGGCCGGTCATTGGCCCGGTAGGTGAAGGAGAGGTCGTAGGAGAGGACGTCGTACCCCGGGTTGCCGAGCTCGGGGAAGAGCGGGTCCCCGATCCCGAGGGCCTTCGGCGGCGGCAGCACGGCGGCGACCAGGGTCAGGGAGGCCGCCGTGAGCAGTGCGGCGCGCAGGCGGGAGGTGAGCTGCATGCACCACGGCTACCAGCGCCCGCGGTCCCCGGGCGGGCGACGCGCGCCGGCCCCACCCGAACGGGGAGACGGCGCCGCGCGGGCGGGCCGCGCGGGCGGGCCGCTCAGACCCGGCTGACGTCGTACACGCCCGGGACCTCCCGCATGGCCCGCATCAGGGCGGCCAGTCCGGCGGAGTCGGGGAGCTGGACGGTGTAGGTGTGCCGGACCCGCTGTTCGGTGGGGGGCTCGACGGTGGCGGAGATGATGGAGGCGCCCTCGCGGGACATCGCCTCGGTGAGATCGGCCAGCAGGTGCGGGCGGCCGAACGATTCGGCGATCAGGGTCACCATGCAGTCGGCGGTGTCGCGCCAGTGCACGGCCACGGGCGTGCGCCCCAGGGAGCGCATCCGCTCGGCGGCGGGACATCGGGTGCGGTGCACCGTCACGGCACCGCCCCGGACCACGAAGGCCGCCACCTTGTCGGGCGGTACGGGGGTGCAGCAGCCGGCGAGGCGCACCGGGGCTCCGGGGAGCTCGGCCACGGCGTTCCCGCCGCCGCTGCGCATGGAGGTGTTCGGCAGCGGGGGCCGGGGGGCGGGCTCGGGCAGGTGGGCGTCGGGGTGGTTGCGCAGCCAGCCGCTGATGGCGATGCGGGCGGCGGGGGTGCGGGCGTGGTCCAGCCAGCCGGGGGCGGGCCCGGAACCGGTGTCCTGGGCGAGCAGCGGCTGCACGGTGTCGCCGTCGGACAGCCGGGTGCCGAGGGCTGCGATGCGGCCGTTGACGCGGGCGCCGACACAGCGATGGGCGTCCTCGCCGTGCGCGGCGTAGGCGGCGTCCACGCAGCTGGCCCCGGCGGGCAGGCTGATGGTGGCGGGGCCCTCCCCCCCGGCGAGGAAGACGGTGATCTCCCGGTCCTGGGCGAGTTCGGCGCGCAGGGAGGTCCAGAAGGTGTCGGGGTCGGGGGTGGCCTGCTGCCAGTCGAGCAGTCGGGAGAGCCAGCCGGGCCGCGTCGGGTCGGCCCGCTCGCCGCCGGGGGTCGGGCCGGTGTCGGCGGGGGCGCGACCCGCGGCCTCCGTCACGTAGGGGTTGCCGAGGGCGACGACCCCGGCCTCGGCGACGCGGTGCATGCGGTGGGTGCGGATGAGGACCTCGGCGACCGCCCCGTCGGGGGTGGCGACGGCGGTGTGCAGCGACTGGTAGAGGTTGAACTTGGGGGCGGCGATGAAGTCCTTGAACTCCGAGATCACCGGGGTGAAGCAGGTGTGCAGTTCACCGAGGACCCCGTAGCAGTCGGCGTCCTCGGCCACCAGGACGAGCAGCCGCCCGAAGTCGGTGCCGCGCAGTTCCCCGCGTTTGCGGGAGACCCGGTGCACGGAGACGAAGTGGCGGGGCCGGACCTGGACGCGGGCGGGGATCCCGGATTCGCGGAGCACGGCCCGCACGCTGTCGGCGATGGCGGGCAGCGGGTCCCGCTCCCCGGCGTGGGAGGCGATCAGGGCGCGGGTGGACTCGTACTCGGTGGGGTGCAGGATGGCGAAGACGAGGTCTTCGAGTTCGGTCTTGAGGGCCTGGACGCCGAGGCGTTCGGCGAGGGGGATCAGGACGTCCCGGGTGACCTTGGCGATCCTGGCCTGTTTCTCGGGGCGCATCACGCCGAGGGTGCGCATGTTGTGGAGCCGGTCGGCGAGTTTGATGGACATGACGCGGACGTCGTTGCCGGTGGCGACGAGCATCTTGCGGAAGGTCTCGGGCTCGGCGGCTGCCCCGTAGTCCACCTTCTCCAGTTTGGTGACGCCGTCGACGATGAAGCCCACTTCGGTGCCGAACTCGGCGCGCACCTGATCGAGGGTCACCTCGGTGTCCTCGACGGTGTCGTGGAGCAGGGAGGCCGTCAGGGTGGTCGTCTCCGCGCCGAGTTCGGCGAGGATGAGGGTGACGGCCAAGGGGTGCGTGATGTACGGTTCGCCGCTCTTGCGCATCTGGCCGCGGTGGGAGGTCTCCGCGAGGAGGTACGCGCGCCGCAGTACGGAGAGGTCGGCGTCGGGATGGTGGGCCCGGTGCGCTTCGGCCACGTGGCCGATGGCGTCGGGCAACCGGTCGCGGGCGGTGGTGCCCGCCATGGCGGCGCGGCCGAGCCGGCGCAGATCGAGCCGGGTGCGGCCCCGTCTGCGCAGGACGGGGCCGGTCAGACGGAGCTCGGGGCCCGTTTCGGGGTTCGTGGCCTCTGCACTCATGGGCACCTCCGGCGGCGTGGACCGGCGGGGGTGGGCATGGGGTGAGCCCTCAGGGCCGGTGTCTGATGTTACCGACCCCACCACGTGGCGCAGTCCGCCTCTCGCTCAGCGTGAAACGGATCACCCATTCGAGGGAAGCTTCAGGCGAAAGCCGTTTCGGTCAGCCACGTGGGGTCGATCTCGCCTTCGGCCACGATGACGGCGGGGCCGGTCATCTCCACGGAGCCGTCGGGGTGTTCGGTGATGACGAGGGTGCCGCCGAGCACGTCCACGGTGTAGGTGACGGGGGCTCCGGTGACGGCGGGGTCGAGGCCGTCGCGGCGGGCGGTGGCCACCGCCACGGCGCAGGCGCCGGTGCCGCAGGAGCGGGTCTCGCCGGAGCCGCGTTCGTGGACGCGCATGGCCACGTGGCGGGTGCCGCGGTCGGCGACGAACTCGACGTTGACCCCGGTGGGGTAGGCCGCGGCGGGGCTGAACGGCGGGGCCTCGTGCAGGGTCCCGGCCTCGGCGAGGTCGGCGACGAAGGCCACGGCGTGCGGGTTGCCCATGTTCACGTTGCGGGCGGGCCAGGTGCGCTCGCCGACGGAGACGGTGACCTCCCCCTCGGGCAGCAGGGCGCGGCCCATGCCGACGGTGACGTCGCCGGTCTTGTCGAGGTGGGCGCGCTTGACGCCGCCGCGGGTGGCGATCGCGAGGTCCCCGGGCTCGACGAGGCCGGCGTGGTGGAGATAGCGGGCGAAGACGCGGACGCCGTTGCCGCACATCTCGGCGACGGTGCCGTCGCTGTTGCGGTAGTCCATGAACCACTCGGCCTCGTCCGCCATGGCGCGGGCCTCGGGGTGGGCCGCGGAGCGGACCACGTGCAGCACGCCGTCGGCGCCGATGCCGGCCCGCCGGTCGCACAGCCGGGCGACGGCGGCCGGGGGCAGGTCCACGGCGTTGTCCGGGTCGGGGATGATCACGAAGTCGTTCTCGGTGCCGTGACCCTTGAGGAAGCTGAGGCGGTTCGTCGTCACCCCGCCATCGTACGGTGCGGGAGCGGCACGCCCCTGGTGGGGCCGGGTGTGGGGCTCCGGCCGGTCAGCGCAGCCGGGCCACGCGGAGCACGGCGAGGGCCACGGCGGCGAGGGCGACCACGGCGTACAGGGCGGCGATCCGCCAGTCGGGGCGCTCGCCGGAGCCGCGGGCGGGCAGTCCGGGCCAGCTGTAGCCCACCCGGCGGGCGGCCATCATGCCCCAGCCGCCGGCGCAGCAGCTGATGAGCAGGCCGAGCATGGCGACCACGGCGCCGCCGTCCCCGAACTCGAAGGCGAGGGGGAAGGCGAACATGAGGGACCCGGCGGCGGCGAGCATCACGATGGGGGCGAGCTGCCAGATGCGGAGCCGGCGCTGAGGCCGGAGCTCCACCTCGACCTCGGGGACGGGCTCCTCGGTCTCGGGGCCGTCCGGGGTCAACCGGTCCGGTTCCGCGGGAAGTCCCAGCACGACGGGGACCACGGGCTCGGCGGCGGACCGGACGGGGTCCCGTCCGGTGTCCTCCCGCCCGGTGTCCCGAGGGCCGGCCTCCATCGCCACGTGCCCTCCCCACTAGGACGTCGTTCGCGTGCGCGCTGCCGGTGTCACACCGGCCGGAGTTTGATGATGGCACGGCGGCCGGCCCGCCGATGGCCTCCTGAGCGTCCCGATGCCATCACGTGATCAGGCTGTAACCGCTCGTTCGACCAACGACTGCGCGAGTCCGGGGAGTTCCCCCCGGTCGGCGACGGCTCCGCTGAGCCAGTGGACGCGCGGGTCGCGGCGGAACCAGGAGTCCTGCCGGCGGGCGAAGCGCTTGGTGGCGCGGACCGTTTCGGCGCGGGCCTCGTCCTCGGTGCACGCTCCGGCGAGGGCGGCGAGCACCTGTTGGTAGCCGAGGGCGCGGGAGGCGGTGACGCCCTCGCGGAGCCCGGCGGCCTCCAGGGCCCGGACCTCCTCGACGAGCCCGTCCTCCCACATCCGGTCCACCCGGCGGGCGATGCGCTCGTCGAGTTCGGGGCGGGCCACGTCCACGCCGATCTGCACGCAGTCGTAGACGGAGTCGGGGCCGGGCAGGTTGGCGGTGAAGGGGCGGCCGGTGATCTCGATGACCTCCAGGGCGCGCACGATGCGGCGGCCGTTGCTGGGGAGGATGGCCCGGCCGGCGGCGGGGTCGGCGGCGGCGAGGCGGGCGTGCAGGGCGCCGGGGCCGCGCAGGGTCAGTTCCTCCTCCAGCCGGGCCCGGATCTCGGGGTCGGTGCCGGGGAACTCCAGGGCGTCGACGGCACCGCGCACGTACAGTCCGGAGCCGCCGACGAGGACGGGGGTGCGGCCCGCGGCGAGCAGCCGGTCGATCTCGGCACGGGCCAGGCGCTGGTATTCGGCGACGCTGGCGGTCTCGGTGACCTCCCAGACGTCCAGGAGGTGGTGCGGGACCCCGCCGCGCTCCTCCGGCGTCAGTTTCGCGGTGCCGATGTCCATCCCGCGGTAGAGCTGCATGGAGTCGGCGTTGACGACCTCGCCGTCGAAATACCGGGCGAGGGCGACGCCCAGATCGGACTTTCCGGCCGCAGTGGGACCGACGACGGCGATGACCCGCGGGGCGGGGGCTGCACTTCTCACCGCACCAGTCTCGCAAACCCGGCGGGTCCTCCCCGAACGGGCGACGTGACGCCCCTCGGGCGGGGTCGTTGCCCTGGCGGGGTGCCGCCGGGGGCCCTTCGGTGGATCCGTCCCGGGCCACGCGGAACTCCACCCGCACGCGTAACGTTAGGGGAGTACAGACATGGGCGTATTTTCACGGTTTCGCCGCAAGGCCAAGGATGCGGTGGAGGCAGTGGCCGAGGAGGCCCCGCGGGTCCCCGCTCCGGTGACGGAGCCGGAGGCCGCCGGGGAGGCCGGGGTCACGACGGTGGCGGGCGGGGCGGCGGAGGGTGTGGAGATCCCGAAGCAGCAGTCCGCCGAGCCGGCCCCCAGCGGGACCGGAGAGGGCGCCCGTACGTAGGTACGAGCCAGGAGAAGGTGACCCATGGGCCTGCTGGACAATCTCAAGGCCAAGCTCGCGCCGGCCAAGGACAAGGCCGTCGAACTCGCGCAGCAGCACGAGGGGAAGATCGGCGAGGGTCTCGACAAGGTCGCGAAGACCGTGGACTCGAAGACCAAGGGCAAGTACAGCGGCCAGATCTCCTCGGGTGCGGACAAGGCCAAGGACGCCCTGGGCAAGATCGCTCACAAGGACGGCGGCGAGGGCCCGGCGGGCCCCGCGGGCACGACCGGCCCCGCCGGTCCGACCGGTCCGACCGGTCCCGCCGCTTCCTGACCCGGTCCTGACCGGCCCCGCGGGGTGCGGTGACGGTGTGGTGGTGCCCGGAGGGGCGCGGAGCACGCTCCGCGCCCCTCCGGCGCGTCCGGACCCGGTGCGCCCGGGTTCCGGCCCGTGTTCAGGACCAGGCGGCGGTGAAGTAGCCGACCCCGTAGGGGGCGTCCTCGTAGAGCAGCCGGCCCGCCAGCCCCGCGCCCTCGGCGGCGCCGGCGAGGAACTGCCAGGGGGCCCGGCCCGCGGCCTGGAGCTCCCGGGCCAGGGCCGGGTCGAGGGCAGCCAAGGCGGCCGTGTCGGCGGCGCCCAGCGCGCGGGCGGCGGCCGCGTCGAAGCCGGCGGCGCGTTCGTCGAGGTAGCCGGGGGCCTTCAGGGTGCGGCAGGCGCTGCCGTCGCCCATCACGAGCATCGCGACCCGTTCGGCGGTCTCCGCCAGCGTCCGGCCGCCGGCGAGGCAGCTCTCGGGGTCGCGGTCGGCTCCGACGGCCAGTGCGGTCACGGGGGACGCGGCCCAGTCGGTGCGCTCCAGCAGCCAGGCGGCCACGGCCAGCGAGGCGGGGAGGGGGGACTCCGGGTCGGCGGGGGCGACGCCCGCGACCGCGGGGTCGCCGGCGCGGCCGAGCCGGACCTCGGTGGCCACCCCGAAGCCGTGGAAGGAGCCGCGGCTGCCCTGCGGGTACGGGCCCTCCTCGGCGGCACCGGCGGCGGGGCCCACGACCACGAGGAGGTCGGGGCGGGAGGCGGCGAGCACGGCCAGGGCGTCGGTGCAGGCGGTGCGCGCGTCGGCGAGTTCCCCGGCGGCCCCGGCCGCGACCTCGGGCACGAGCAGCGGCGGGCAGGGGCATACGGCGGCGGCTACGAGCATGATCGCAGCCTATCCCCGGAGCGCACCGGACCGGGGACGGGGCGGTGACGGGACGGGCACGGCCGCCGGCGGCGACGGGCGTGCCCCGACCGGCCGGGGTCGCCCCCGGCCGGTCACGGGACTCAGCGGGCCGAGCAGCCGCCCGTGGCGACGGGCAGCGGCGCGGGCACGCCGATGCCGGGCAGACCGAGCAGGACCCCGGAGGGCTGCGCGGGGGCGGCGTTGCGCTTCTCCCAGGCGTCGCCGGCGCGGGTCCGGCGGACCTCGGTGGTCGGGCCCTCGGCGAGCAGGTGGTGCGGGGCCGCGTAGGTGATCTCCACGGTGACCACGTCGCCGGGTCGGACCTCGACCTCGGGCTTGGTGAAGTGCACGAGGCGATTGTCGGGGGCGCGGCCGGAGAGGCGGGCGGTGGCACCGTCCTTGCGGCCCTCGCCCTCGGCGACCATGACCTCCAGGGTCCGGCCGACCTGCTTCTTGTTCTCCTCCCAGGAGATCTCCTCCTGGAGCGCGACCAGGCGCATGTACCGCTCCTGGACCACTTCCTTGGGGATCTGCCCGTCCATGTCGGCGGCGGGGGTGCCGGGCCGCTTGGAGTACTGGAAGGTGAAGGCGTTGGCGAAGCGGGCCTCGCGGACCGTGTGCATGGTCTGCTCGAAGTCCTCCTCGGTCTCGCCGGGGAAGCCCACGATGATGTCGGTGGAGATGGCGGCGTGCGGGATCGCGGCACGGACCTTCTCGATGATCCCGAGGAACCGCTCCTGCCGGTAGGACCGGCGCATGGCCCGCAGGACGGCGTCGGAGCCGGACTGGAGCGGCATGTGCAGCTGCGGCATGACGTTCGGGGTCTCGGCCATCGCGGCGATGACGTCGTCGGTGAAGTCACGGGGGTGCGGGGAGGTGAAGCGGACCCGCTCCAGCCCCTCGATGGCGCCGCAGGCGCGCAGCAGCTTGGAGAAGGCCTCGCGGTCGCCCAGGTCGGAACCGTAGGCGTTGACGTTCTGGCCGAGCAGGGTGATCTCGGAGACGCCCTCGGCGACCAGGGCCTCGATCTCGGCGAGGATGTCGCCGGGCCGGCGGTCCTCCTCCTTGCCTCGGAGGGCGGGCACGATGCAGAAGGTGCAGGTGTTGTTGCAGCCGACCGAGATCGACACCCAGGCGGCGTACGCGGACTCGCGGCGGGTCGGCAGCGTGGACGGGAACGCCTCCAGCGATTCGGCGATCTCGACCTGCGCCTCCTCCTGCACGCGGGCCCGCTCCAGCAGCACGGGGAGCTTGCCGATGTTGTGCGTGCCGAAGACGACGTCCACCCAGGGGGCGCGGGAGACGATGGTCTCGCGGTCCTTCTGGGCCAGGCAGCCGCCGACGGCGATCTGCATGCCGGGGCGCTTGGTCTTCATCGGTGCGAGGCGGCCGAGGTTGCCGTAGAGCTTGTTGTCGGCGTTCTCCCGCACCGCGCAGGTGTTGAAGACGACGACGTCGGCGTCGCCCTCGGCGGTGCCCTCGGGCGCGCGGACGTAGCCGGCGTCCTCCAGGAGGCCGGAGAGCCGCTCGGAGTCGTGCACATTCATCTGACACCCGTAGGTGCGCACCTCGTACGTCTTCACCTGTCCAGGGTAAAGGGGGCGCGCGGCGGCTCGTGCCGCCCGTGGCGCCCCGGGGCCGGGCCACCGGGTGTGACCTGCACCGGCGCCCCTGGCCGGGACGGGGGGCGAGCCGGCAGGATCGCGGACATGTCCCGCGCCACCGCCCTTTTCCGGACGGGCCGGCGCCGCCTGATCGCGGCGCTGGCCGGTCTCTGCGTGCTCGGGCTGCTGTGGTGGGCACTGCCGCTGGGCTCCACGGAGCCCGCCGGGCGGGTCACGTTCAGCACGGGCGTGCGCACCGGGGTCTACCAGCGGTACGGCGAGCTGTTGCGGGAGGCGCTGGCCCGGGACCTGCCGGAGTTGGACGTCACCCTGAAGGCCAGCGAGGGCTCGCAGCAGAACCTCTCGCGGGTGGCGAAGGGCGAGGCGGACTTCACCCTCGCGACGGCCGACGCGGTCTCGAAGTACCGGCAGGACGGCCTGCCCGAGGCGGACCGGCTGCGCGGCATCGCCCGGCTGTACGACGACTACGTGCAGCTGGTGGTGCCGGACCGGTCGCGCCTGGAGTCCACGAAGGACCTCAAGGGCATGCGGGTGGCGATCGGGCAGCCCGGTTCGGGGGTGCGCCTGATCGCGGAGCGGCTGCTGATCGCGGCCCGGCTGGACCCGGCCACCGACATCGTTCCGGTGTCCATCGGCATCGACCGGATGCCCGCGGAACTGGAGGCGGGCCGGATCGACGCGTTCTTCTGGTCCGGCGGCCTGCCCACGAGCGCGGTGCGCTCGCTGTCCGAGCGCATGGACATCCGGCTGCTGCCGCTCGGCGACATCATCCCGGAGCTCCAGCGGAGCGGGACCCCGGCCCGGTACTACCGGGCGGCGGTGATGCCGGTGGAGACGTATCCGCGGGCCCGCAATGGTCTTCCGGTGGCCACGCTCGCCGTACCGAACCTGCTCGTCACCACGGACCGGACCGAGCCCGGCCTGACCGAGGCCCTGACCCGGACCGTGATCGGCAACCGGGACCGGATCGGGCACGAGGTGCACGCGGCGCAGCTGGTGGACCTGCGGACGGCGATCTACACGGACCCGCTGGAACTCCACGAGGGCGCGGCCCGCTACTACCGCTCGGCCAAGCCCTGACCCGCGGGGCCCGGCCGTGGTAGGGCCCGCGCGGCGATCGGGCGCGTCGGTGGATCGGGGCCGGATCGGCATCGCGGCCGACCCCGTCGCGGGTCGGGGGCCGGACCCCCGGGCTCAGGCGGTCGGTTCCAGGAGGTGGGTGGTGGCGGCGGCCGCCCCGATGAGCCCCGCGGCGGAGCCGAGAGCGGCCGGCACCACGCGCACGTCCCGCGCGAACGAGAGCACGGCGTAGCGGGCCAGGTGCTCGCGGACGGGCCCGAAGAGGACCTCTCCCGCCGCGGCCACCCCGCCCCCGATGACGGCGATGTCGACCTCGACCAGCGTGGCGGTGCCCGCGATCGCCGCGGCCAGCGCGCGGCCCGCCCGGTCGAAGGCCGCCAGGGCGACGGGGTCCCCGGCGCGGGCGGCCTCGGCCACCCCGGCGGCGGTGGGGTCGGGGCCGGTCCAGCCCTGGTCCCGGGCCCAGCGGGCGATGGCGGTGCCGGAGGCGAGGGATTCCACGCAGCCGTGGCCGCCGCAGGCGCAGGGGTCCCCGTCGTAGGCCACCGAGATGTGTCCGATGTGACCGGCGTTGCCGGTGGGGCCCGTGTGGAGCCGGTCGTTCAGGATGAGGCCGCCGCCGACCCCGGTGGAGACGACCATGCACAGGGCGTCGGAATGGCCGCGGGCGGCGCCCAGCCAGTGCTCGGCGGCGGCGACGGCCACCCCGTCTCCCGCGAGGACGGCCGGCACGGGGGCGCCGTGGCCGGCCAGCAGTTCGCGGGTGCGGTCCAGGACGGGGAAGTCGCGCCACGCGGTGATGTTGACGGGGCTGACGGTGCCGCGTGCGGTGTCCACCGGGCCCGCGCTGCCGATGCCGCAGGCGCGGACCCGCTCCCACAGCGGGTCGGCGGCGAGGTCGGCGACGACCTCGGCCACCGCGGCCATGACCGTCTCGGCGTCGGCGCCCGCCGGGGTGGGGCGGCGGGTGGCCGCCGTCATCGTCCCGTCGGGCCGCACCAGCGCACCGGCGATCTTCGTACCGCCGATGTCCACGGCCGCGGTGACCTCCGTGGGGCCGGCGGCCGTACGGGGCACGGGAACGGGTACGGGGGTGGCGCGCGTGGTCACGGGGCTCTCCTGACGGGACGGTCGTGGTTCAGTATGCGCGCCGTCCCGGTCAGGGCCGGCGGTCGCCCCGGGCCCCGGAGGTCCCCGGGCACGAGCGCGGGACGGCCACGGTGACCCGCAGTCCGTGCGGCGGGTTCGCCTCGTAGCGGATGGAGCCGCCGCTCTTGGCGAGCAGGGCCCGGGAGATGGACAGGCCCAGCCCGGAGCCCTTGACGTTCTGGTGGCGCCCGCTGCGCCAGAACCGGTCCCCGACCCGTTCCAGTTCCTCCGCGGTCAGTCCGGGCCCGCGGTCGGCGACCACCACGGCGGCGGTGTCCCCCGCGCGCTCGGCGGTGACGGTGACCTCCTCGCCGGCGGGGGTGAACTTGAGCGCGTTGTCGATGATCGCGTCGAGGGCGCTCGACAGGGCGATGGGGTCGGCCCAGCCGGTCACCGGGGACGGCTCCGCCGCGGTCAGTCGGACCCCCTTCTCCTCGGCGAAGGGGCGCCAGGCCGCGGCCCGCTCCTCGGCCAGCGCCCCGATGTCCACGAGGGAGCTCTCCGGGGAGGCGTGCTCGGCCAGGGCCAGGTTGAGGAGGTCGTCGAGGACTTGGGCCAGACGCTTGCCCTCGGTCCGCACCGAGGCGATCTCCTCGTTCCCCTCGGGCAGCTCCAGGGCCAGCAGCTCGATCCGCAGCAGCAGCGCGGCGAGCGGATTGCGCAGCTGGTGCGAGGCGTCCGCGACGAAGGCCCGCTGCTGCTCCAGGGAGTCCTCGACGTGGTCGGCCATCTCGTTGAAGGACAGGGCCAGCCGCTGGAGCTCCGGGGGGCCGCCCGAGGCCGCCACCCGGGAGTTGAACTGGCCGGTGGCGATGTCGTGGGTGGCCGCGTCGAGGATCCGGACGGGCCGGAGCACCCAGCTGGTGAGGCGGAGCGCCGCGCCGAAGGCGACGAGCATGGCCGCGGCGAGCCCGGCCGCGATCAGGAGCCAGCCGTTGAGGATGCGGGAGCGCAGCTGACCGGTGGGCGAGTCGGTGACGACCACCGCGACCACGTCCCCGTCGAGGACGACCGGGGAGGCCACGACCAGCCGCCCGTGCTGCTGCCAGGGCCAGACCTGGGGCGGGTCGTGGCTGCGTCGGCCGGCGAGGGCCTCCCGGAAGGCGTTCCGGCCCTGCCCGCCCTCGGGCAGGGCCCACCAGCCGGGGGCCCGTGCCATGGCGTCGTCGTTGCGGTTGAAGACCCCGGCGCGGATCCCGTACAGCTCCTGGTAGCGGGCCAGTTCGAACTGGAGGGTGGCACGGCGCTCGTCGGCGCCCTCGGCGTGGCTGGCGGCGGAGTCGGTGACGAACTGGGCGAGGGCGGCGAACCGGGCGGTGTCGTCGATCCGGTCCACGACCACCCGCTGCTGTTCGGCGGCGGCGAGGCTCAACCCCAGGGGGAAGCCGAGCGCGAGCAGCACACCGGCCATGAGGACGACGAGGAGCGGGAGGAGCCGGGTGCGCACGGTCGGTTGCCGTCAGGCGGCCGGGGCCACGAGCCGGTAGCCGACCCCGCGGACGGTCTCGATCAGGGCGGGCATCCGCAGCTTGGAGCGGAGCGAGGCCACGTGCACCTCCAGGGTGCGCCCGGTCCCCTCCCAGCTGGTGCGCCAGACCTCGCTGATGATCTGCTCGCGGCGGAAGACCACCCCGGGCCGCTGCGCGAGCAGCGCCAGCAGGTCGAACTCCTTGCGGGTGAGGGCCACGTCGGTGCCGTCCACGGTGACCCGGCGGGTGGCCAGCTCCACGGCCACGGGGCCGAGCAGGACGGTGCCGCCGCCGGTCGGGGCGGGTTCCTCGCCGGTGGTGGTGCGCCGGCTGACGGCGTGGATCCGGGCCAGCAGCTCACCGGTGTCGTACGGCTTGACCACGTAGTCGTCGGCGCCCATGTTGAGGCCGTGGATGCGGGAGCGGACGTCCCCGCGGGCGGTCACCATGATCACGGGCGTGGAGGTCCGCTTGCGGATCTTCCCGCAGACCTCGTACCCGTCCTGGTCGGGCAGACCCAGGTCGAGCAGCACCACGCCGAAGGGCGGGGCGTCCGCGGGGAGCAGGGCCTGCAGGGCCTCCTCGCCGCTGCGGGCGTGCACGACCTGGAAGCCGTGCCGGGCCAGGATCGCGGACAGGGCCGCGGCCACGTGGTCGTCGTCCTCGACCAGGAGCAGTCTCACGGGGTCCCCCTCTCCGGTGCCCTCGCGTGGTCCGCGGGCATCTGTCGCTGTCGTGTGCGGGCCGCACGCGTGGTCACGCCCCGTACGGGCCGGGGCCGGGCGGCGGTCCCGGAGCGGGTCGGTCGTCCGGCGGTGCGCGGGGCCCCTCCCCCGATGGTCCGCCGGGGGCGCCGTGATGGCCACCATGCATCCACGCGGATGGATCGCCCCACGTCAAGGGGGTTCCGTCGTGGCGCGCCATCCGTTATGGACCCGGTACGCACCCGTGTGCGGGGTTCACGTACCGTACCCGGCCGAAGCCGTATCGTTATCCTCAATTCTCGCTCAGATGTGATGACGCTGCGCTCAGGCTCTCACTACTGTCCTCCCAACCGAGGTGGACGGAGCTAGAGGCCGATGAGCGGAGTATCAGTGGACAAGGGCACGAAGGGCGCGGCGGAATCCGCGGACCCCCTGGTCGTACTGAGCGACGTCAACAAGCATTTCGGCGCGCTGCACGTGCTCCAGGACATCAACCTGAGCATCGGCCGCGGCGAGGTCGTGGTGGTGATCGGTCCGTCCGGATCGGGCAAGTCGACGCTGTGCCGGACGATCAACCGGCTGGAGACCATCGACTCCGGCAGCATCACCATCGACGGCGAGGAGCTGCCGTCCGAGGGACGGGCCCTGGCCCGGCTGCGCGCCGACGTGGGCATGGTGTTCCAGTCGTTCAACCTGTTCGCGCACAAGACGGTCCTGGAGAACGTCACCCTGGCGCAGCAGAAGGTGCGCAAGACCGGGTCGGCCGAGGCCGTCGAGAAGGCCAAGGCCCTGCTGGACCGGGTCGGCGTGGGCAGCCAGGCCGACAAGTACCCGGCGCAGCTGTCCGGTGGGCAGCAGCAGCGCGTGGCGATCGCCCGCGCCCTGGCCATGGACCCGAAGGTGATGCTCTTCGACGAGCCGACCTCGGCCCTGGACCCGGAGATGATCAACGAGGTGCTGGAGGTCATGCAGCAGCTCGCCCGGGAGGGGATGACCATGGTCGTCGTCACCCACGAGATGGGCTTCGCCCGGTCGGCGGCCAACCGCGTGGTCTTCATGGCGGACGGCAAGATCGTCGAAGAGGCGGCGCCGGAGCAGTTCTTCAGCAACCCGCGCAGCGACCGTGCCAAGGACTTCCTGTCGAAGATCCTGCATCACTGACCCTCCCGCCTGGTAGTGATCCGGGCGGCAGCAGCACTCCAACAACGTCTCATCCGAGGGAAGTTCTCATGAAGGTTTCCAAGGCCGGCTCCGCGCTCGCCATCGCCGCCGCGCTGGCGCTGACCGCGACCGCCTGTGGCGGCGGCAGCGACAAGGGCGGCTCCGGCGACACCGTCGTCGTGGGCATCAAGTTCGACCAGCCGGGCCTCGGCCTGAAGACGCCGGACGGCAAGTTCACCGGTTTCGACGTGGACGTGGCCAACTACGTGGCCAAGGAGCTCGGCTACAAGAAGGTCGAGTTCAAGCAGGCCGTCTCCGCCGAGCGCGAGAACCTGATCAAGAACGGTGACGTCAAGTTCGTCGTCGCGAGCTACTCGATCAACGACAAGCGCAAGGCCGTCGTCGACTTCGCGGGCCCGTACTTCCTGACCCACCAGGACCTCCTGGTGCGCGCGGACGACAACTCGATCACCAAGGCCGAGGACCTGAACTCCAAGAAGCTCTGCTCGGTGGCGGGCTCCACCTCCGCGCAGAACGTCAAGGAGAAGCTGGCCCCCAAGGCCGACCTGCTGGAGCAGGGCGGCTACTCCGAGTGCCTGACCAGCCTGGAGAACAAGTCGGTGGACGCGCTCACCACCGACGCCTCGATCCTCGCCGGTTACGCCGCTCAGCCGGCCAACCAGGGCAAGTTCAAGCTCGCGGGCCTGTCCCTGAGCGACGAGAACTACGGCATCGGTCTGAAGAAGGGCGACAAGGACCTCCAGACCAAGATCAACGCCGCGCTCAAGAAGATGGTCTCCAGCGGCGAGTGGGAGAAGGCCGTGAAGGCCAACTTCGGCCCGGCCAACTACAAGAACGAGCCGGCCCCGCAGATCACCGAGGGCAGCTGACCGTAGCGGTGCGGCGCGCCGCCGGCCTGCCGGCGGCGGCGCGCCCCGTCGCCCTCCTGGGGAGAGCGCAGGGCAAACGTGTTCGACTTTCTTGACAATCCGCAGTACGACGTCATCGGCGCCTTCTGGGTGACGGTGCAGCTCACCGTCTACTCGGCCATCGGCTCGCTGATCTGGGGGACGATCCTCGCCGGAATGCGGGTCAGCCCCGTCCCGCTGATGCGGTCCTTCGGCACCGCCTACGTGAACGTGGTCCGCAACACCCCGCTGACGCTGGTGATCATCGCCTGCTCGCTGGGACTCGGCCAGACGCTGGGCTTCGACATGGGCGGCAACGACTTCGAGACGATCGGCTTCCGGCTGGCCGTCCTCGGCTTCGTCGCGTACACGGGCACCTTCGTCTGCGAGGCGCTGCGCTCGGGCATCAACACCGTCCCGCAGGGCCAGGCCGAGGCCGCCCGCGCCCTGGGGCTCGGCTTCACGCAGGTCCTCACCCTCATCGTGCTGCCGCAGGCCTTCCGCACCGTGGTCGCGCCGCTGGCGAACGTCCTGATCGCACTCACCAAGAACACCACGGTGGCGGCGGCGATCGGCGTGGCCGAGGCGGCGCTGCTGATGAAGGAAATGATCGAGAACGAGGCCGACTCGCTCTTCGCGGTCTTCGCGGTCTTCGCCTTCGGGTTCATCGTTCTCACCCTCCCCACCGGCCTGATCCTCGGCTGGGTGGCCAAGCGAGTGGCGGTGAAGCGATGAGCTCCGTGCTGTACGACACCCCCGGGCCCAAGGCCCGGCGGCGGAACGCCCTGTACACGGTCGTCTTCGCCCTCGTCTCGGTGGCGGTCCTGTGGTGGGTGCTCTCCGTCATGGGCGACAAGGGTCAGCTCGAAGCGGCGAAGTGGAAGCCGTTCGTCGCCGACTCCCAGGTCTGGACGACGTACCTGCTGCCCGGCCTCGGCGAGACGCTGAAGGCAGCCGCCCTGGCCATCGTGATCGCCCTTCCGGTGGGCGCGCTGCTCGGCATCGGGCGCCTCTCGGAGCACGCCTGGGTGCGGATCCCGGCCGGCGCGGTGGTGGAGTTCTTCCGGGCCATCCCGGTCCTGATGCTCATGATCTTCGGTAGCGCGCTGTACGTGCAGTTCACCGACGTCAGCTCGGACGTCCGGCCGCTGTACGCCGTGGTCACCGGTCTGGTGCTGTACAACGCCTCGGTGATCGCGGAGATCCTCCGGGCGGGCATCGAGTCCCTGCCGCGCGGGCAGACCGACGCCGCCAAGGCGGTCGGCATGCGCAAGAGCCAGGTCATGCAGTACGTGCTGCTGCCGCAGGCCGTCACCGCGATGCTGCCCGCCCTGGTCAGCCAGCTGGTGGTGATCCTCAAGGACACCGCGCTCGGCGGCGCCGTCCTCGGCATCGCCGACCTGATGGCCACCTACCGGACGATCCCCGCGAACTACGGCTCCAACACGATCGCCACGCTGGTGGTCCTCGCGGTGATCTACATCCTGGTGAACTTCGTCCTGACGAGCTTCGCCTCCTGGCTGGAGCGCCGCCTGCGGTCCTCGAAGCGGACCTCCGACGCGGTGGTCCCGCCCGGCACGGTGGACGACATGGCGACGGGGCGCAATTCGGACGCCTCCTGACCGGTGGTCCGAACGGAGATCTGAACGGTCATCAGTATCCTGGAGTGACCCGTGTGGTGCGGCGGACCCGGTCCGCCGCACCACCTTCCGTTTCCGGGACTCCCCGGTGAGCGGCCGTCACTTGACGCACGCACGTGCAGTGGGTTGCATACGTTCTGTGATCAATTATCCGACCGCCGGAGTCCCCGCATGGATCCGGTGATCGTCGTCGGCGCGGGCCCGGTCGGGCTCGCCCTCTCCCTTGCCCTCGCGGGACAGGGAGTCTCCTGCGTCCTCCTCGACGAGGGCCCCGGCAAGGACGAGCCCCGCCCCGCGCGGACCGTGGTGCTGCCCCCCGACACCGCCGCCATGGTCCGGCGGCTGGGCTGCGCCACCCTCCCCGACGAGGGGGCCCGCTGGTCCGGCTGGCACACCGCGCGCCGCCGCCAGGAACCGACCCGGACCGCCTTCGAGGACTCCGGAACCGCCCCCCTCCACCTCCCCCAGCACGCCCTGACCCGCGGGCTGCGGGCCGCGGCCGCCGCGCACCCGCTGGTGCGCCTGGTCACGGACTGCAAGCTGGACTCGCTGGAGCAGGACGCCCGCGGGGTCACCGCGCACACCCGCGGCTCCGAGACCACCTGGTGGCGCGGCAGCCACGTGGTCGGCTGCGACGGGGCCCGCTCCACCGTGCGCAAGCTCCTCGGCATCCGCTTCCCGGGCCGCACCGCCGTCGAGCGGTACGCCGTCGCCGCCCTGCGCACCGAACTCCCCTGGCCCAACGAGGGCATGCTGCACCGCATGCCGCCCGCCCTCGGCTCCGGCGCCCCCGACGAGGTCACCGCCCGCCCCCTGCCCGACGGGGTGTGGCGGCTGGACTGGCTGCTGCCGCCGCGCGGCGAGCTGGTCACCCCGGACCTGCTGATCGGATGGATCCGGGACACCCTGGGTGGCTGGTGCGAGGGGACCACTCCCCCGTACGAGCTGCTCGACACCGGCGTGCACACCGTGCACCACCGGCTCGCCCGACGCTGGCGGGTCGGCCGCGCCTTCCTCGCCGGGGACGCCGCCCACCTGCTGGGTGCCCTGGGCACCCAGGGCGTGGCCGAGGGCCTGCGGGACGCCGAGAACCTCGCCTGGAAGCTCGCCGCCACCTGGCACCACGACGCCTCCGAGACCCTGCTGGACAGCTATCAGGCCGAGCGCCGGACCGCCGTGGCGGCCCGGCTCCGCGCCGCCGACCAGGCCCTTCCGCTGCTCCGCGGCGGCGGACTGCGCACGTACCTGCCCGGGGCCGCCCGCAGCCAGGAGGCCCTGCTGACCGACGGCCACCTCGGGCGCGGCCGGCTGGGCTCCGCCCCCGGGTACGGCCGCTCCCCGCTGGCCCCCGCCCCCGCCGAGGGCGCCGCGGGCACCGCCACCGAGCCCGGGGACCAAGCCGCCGACGTCCTGGTCACCGCCCCCGACGGGGCCACCGTCCGACTCCGCGACCTGCTCGGCCGCGGCCGCCTGCTGGTGGTCCTGGTAGCCCCCGGCACCGGGGTCTGGGACCGCCGGCACTGGGCCAAGGCCGGTCTCATGCCCCGCCTCTCGGAAGCCGTGACGGCCCTGCCGGTCCGCGCCGAGCTGCTGGTGGCCGACGACTACCCGGGAGCGGTGGCCCACACCGTGCTCCTGGTGCGCCCGGACGGACACCTGGCCGCCGCCTTCACCGGAGTCAGGCCCGCCGAACTGCGCGCCGCCGCCGAGTCGGTGCTCGGGCGGGCCCCGGAGGAGGAGGGCCCCGCCGCGCCCGGTCCGCGCGGGGGCACCGACCACCAGGAAGCGGAAACAGCCGCTCCGGTGCCGGTGATTGTGCCGTCCACCACGCCGCGCACGTGATCGATTGACGCCCGTGGGCGTGCGTGGTGTACTCCGGAACATGACCGGCACCGACGTACGCCTCTGGCGGAGGGTCCACATGGACCTGCTCCGCTTCGCGGGCTGCGTGTGTCGACCGTCCTGCTGATTCGCCCCTTTCCCACGCGCCCCGCGCCGCCGCCCTCCGAGGCCCGGCCCGCGCGTCCTTCCGCGAACCTCCAGGACGGTCTCCCGTGTCTTCCCCTTCCACCACCGCGCCCGTCGCCGTACCCGCGCCCGCCGACGGCGGGGCCCCCGCGGCCGGTCCCTCCGCCGCCGAACTCCTCGACTTCGCCCTGCGCGCCGCCGCCGACCCGGAGCTGGTGGCCTCCCTGCCGCTGGACCCGGAGGGCCGCACCTGGGTCCGCCTGGAGGGGCCGCGGGGCAGCGAGGCGTGGCTCATCGGCTGGCCGCCGGGGACCGGCACCGGCTGGCACGACCACGCCGAATCGCGCGGGGCCTTCGTCACGGCCGGCGGGCGACTGACCGAGCACTCGCTGGCGGCCCGACTGCCCTCGGAGGGCTGGCGGAGCCTGGAGCTGGCGCCCGAGGTGGACCGCAGCCGCTCCCTCCCGGCCGGTACGGGCCGGGCCTTCCGCGAGTACCACGTGCACGAGGTCCTCAACGAGTCGACCGAGGAGCACGCGATCTCGGTGCACGCCTACTACCCGCCGCTGCCGCAGATCCGGCGCTACAGCCGCTCGGGGCGGGTCCTGCGCCTGGAGCAGGTCGAGCGTCCGGCGGACTGGCTGTGAGCGGCGCGGAGCCGGCGGTCCCGGCGGTCCCCGAGGGCATCGACGCGCTGCTGGAGCGGGTGCGGTCGGGGTACGAGCGGATCGGTGCGGCCGAGGCGTACGCGGCCTGGCAGGGCGGGGCCCTGCTGGTGGACACCCGCTACCAGGCCCTCCGGGAACGGGACGGGCTGATCCCCGGGGCCGTGGTCGTGGAACGCAACGAACTGGAGTGGCGCCTGGACCCGCAGGGCAGCCACCGACTGCCCGAGGCCACCGGCCACGACCTGACGATCGTGGTGCTCTGCAACGAGGGCTACGCCTCCAGCCTGGCCGTGGACTCCCTGCACCGGCTGGGGCTGCACCGGGCCACCGATCTGGTGGGCGGCTTCCAGGCGTGGAAGGCCGCCGGCCTTCCGGTCGTCCCCGCCTGACGCGGCCACGCGCCGAGGCGCGCCCCGACGACGGGCGCGCCTCAGAAGGACCCGTACCCGAGGTCCTCGGTGTCCTCGCCCTCTTCCTCCAGGGCCCGTCGGACCACCCGCAGGGCCATGCCCTCCGGATACCCCTTGCGGGCGAGCATCCCGGCCAGCCGCCGGATCCGCTTCTCGCGGTCCAGTCCGCGCGTGGCCCGCAGCTTGCGGTCGACGAGTTCCCGGGCGGTCTCCTCCTCCTGCTCGGAGTCCAGCCGCTCCATGGCGTCCTCGATGAGGGTGCTGTGCACCCCCTTGGTCCGTAGCTCCCGGGCCAGGGCCCGGCGGGCCAGCCCCCGGGAGTGGTGCCGGGACTCCACCCAGGCCCCGGCGAAGGCGGCGTCGTCGATGAGGCCCACCTCCTCGAAGCGGGAGAGGACCTCCTCCGCCACCTCCTCGGGGATGCCCCGCTTGTGCAGGGCGTCCGCGAGCTGGCGGCGGGTACGCGGGGTCCCGGTGAGCAGGCGCAGGCAGATCGCCCGCGCCTGCTCCTCGGGACTCTGCGGGGGCAGTTCCCGCTCGGCCCTCGACGAGCCGGTACCGCCCTGCTCCGCAGACACCACGGTCAGCTCTTGGCCGTGGCGGTCTTGGCCGTCTTCGCGGTCTTGGCGGCGGCCGGGGCGGGCACGGCCTTGGCGGCGTCCTCCCCGGTGACGGCGGCGGGCTCGGCCTCGGGCTCGGCCTCGGCGCCCTTGCGGACACCCACGCCCAGCTTGTCCTTGATCTTCTTCTCGATCTCGTCGGCGAGGTCGGGGTTGTCCTTGAGGAAGTTGCGGGCGTTCTCCTTGCCCTGGCCCAGCTGGTCGCCCTCGTACGTGTACCAGGCGCCGGCCTTGCGGACGAAGCCGTGCTCCACGCCCATGTCGATCAGACCGCCCTCGCGGCTGATGCCGTGGCCGTAGAGGATGTCGAACTCGGCCTGCTTGAACGGCGGGGCGACCTTGTTCTTGACGACCTTGCAGCGGGTGCGGTTGCCGACCGCCTCGGTGCCGTCCTTCAGGGTCTCGATGCGACGGATGTCGATGCGCACGGAGGCGTAGAACTTCAGCGCCCGACCACCGGTGGTGGTCTCGGGGGAGCCGAACATGACGCCGATCTTCTCGCGGAGCTGGTTGATGAAGATCGCGGTGGTCTTGGACTGGTTCAGGGCGCTGGTGATCTTCCGGAGGGCCTGGCTCATCAGGCGGGCCTGGAGACCCACGTGGGAGTCGCCCATCTCGCCCTCGATCTCGGCGCGGGGCACGAGGGCCGCGACGGAGTCGATGACGATGAGGTCGAGGGCGCCGGAGCGGACGAGCATGTCCACGATCTCCAGCGCCTGCTCGCCGGTGTCCGGCTGGGACAGGATCAGGTTGTCCGTGTCGACGCCGAGGGCCTTGGCGTACTCGGGGTCGAGGGCGTGCTCGGCGTCCACGAAGGCGACCGTGCCGCCCGCGCGCTGGGCGTTGGCCACCGCGTGCAGGGTCAGCGTGGTCTTGCCGGAGGACTCCGGGCCGTAGATCTCGACCACGCGACCGCGGGGCAGACCGCCCACGCCGAGGGCGACGTCCAGGGCGGTGGACCCGGTGGGGATGACCTCGATGGGGTCGTTCGGCCGGTCGCCCAGGCGCATCACGGCGCCCTTGCCGAATTGTCGTTCAATCTGTGCGAGCGCGGCGTCGAGCGCCTTCTCGCGGTCGGTGCCTGCCATGGGTTCCACCCGGGTTGCTTGAGTCGATCGCTTCACGTCAAAGACGCTAACGCCTGCCACTGACAATGCGCCTCCACGCCCGGTCCGGCTGTGGATAACTCCCCCATCTGAATAGATGTTCGATTTTCATGTCAAGCGCACCACGCCCACGCCGGGGGCGACGGAACCTCAGCCCTTGTCAACCCGCCGTTGACACTTCCCCGAGTGTCAACCTAGGGTTGCACTCATGACGAACCCTTCCGTGGAACCCGTCCGCAGCAGCATTCCCGTCCGCCTCGACGACCTGATCGAGGCCATCAAGCAGGCCCACACCGACGCCCTGGAGCAGCTCAGCGGCGCCGTGGTGGCCGCCGAACACCTCGGGGACGTGGCCGACCACCTGATCGGACACTTCGTCGACCAGGCCCGCCGCTCCGGCGCCTCCTGGACCGACATCGGCAGGAGCATGGGCGTCACCCGCCAGGCCGCGCAGAAGCGTTTCGTGCCCAAGGCCGGCAAGGAGGACCCCCAGGCCGCCCAGGGCTTCGGCCGCTTCACCCCCCGGGCCCGCCAGGTGGTCGTGGCCTCCCAGGCCGCCGCACGGGCCGCCGGGAACACCGAGATCGGCACCGCCCACCTGGTCCTCGGCCTGCTCTCCGAGCCGGAGGGGCTGGCCGTGCTCACCCTGCACACCCAGCAGGTGGCCCCGGAGACCGTGCGCGCCGCGGCCACCGCCGCGCTCCCCGCCGCCGCCGACGGGCCGGTGCCCGAGCTGATCCCCTTCGACGCCTCCTCCAAGAAGGCCCTGGAGCTCACCTTCCGCGAGGCGCTCCGGCTCGGCCACGACTACGTGGGCACCGAGCACGTCCTGCTCGCCCTCCTCGAACTCGAGAACGGCGAGGGCCTCCTCAGCGGCACCGGTCTCACCAAGGCCGCCACCGAGGCCGCCGTCAACGACGCCCTGGCAGCCGTACTCGGCGGCGCCGCGCCGGAGGCGTAGGCACGTCGGCCCCCTCGGTCAGCGCGTACCGCTTCACGTACGTGCCGAGGAAGGCCTGGAGCGTGGCCACGGCCGGGATCGCGATGAGGGCGCCGACCGCGCCCAGCAGCGCGGTCCCGGCGATCACCGAGCCGAAGGCCACGGCCGGGTGGATGTCCACCGTCCTCGCGGTCAGCTTCGGCTGGAGCACGTAGTTCTCGAACTGCTGGTACACCACCACGAAACCGAGCACGTACAGCGCGTACCAGGGGTTGACCGTGAAGGCGATCAGCATCGGCAGCGCGCCCGCCAGGTAGGTGCCGATGGTCGGGATGAACTGCGAGACCAGACCGACCCACACCGCCAGGGCCGGCGCGTACGGCACTCCGAGCACGGCCAGCACCACGTAGTGCGCGACGCCCGAGATCAGGGCCATCAGCCCGCGCGAGTACAGGTATCCGCCGGTCTTGGTCACGGCGATCTCCCACGCGCGCAGCACCTCGGCCTGCTTCGCGGGCGGCAGCACCGAGCACAGCGCGCGGCGCAGTCGGGGCCCGTCGGCGGCGAAGTAGAAGGAGAACAGACCGATCGTCAGCAGCCGGAACAGGCCGCCGATGACGGTGGCGGACACGTCCAGCACCCCGCTCGCGCTGTTCTGCACGTACTTCTGCAGCCAGTCGGAGTGGAGCATGCTCTCCTGGATCTCCAGCCGGGACAGCTCCGTGTGGAACGTGGTGTTGATGGAGTCGATGACCGAGTCCAGGTAGCGGGGGAAGTCCTCGACCATCTGGAGGATCTGCTCGGCCAGTATCGAGCCGAGCAGCACCACGAACCCGGCCCCCGCGACGAACACCCCGAGGAACACCAGGAAGGTGGCCAACCCCCGGCGCATGCCGCGGGCCGCCATCCGGGCCACGGCCGGTTCGACCGCCAGCGCCAGGAAGAAGGCGATGAGGATGTTGACGAGCAGTCCGATCAGCTGGTGGAAGGCCCAGCTGCCGAGCTGGAAGCAGGCGTAGAGGGCCAGGACGAGCACCACGGCCCGGGGCAACCAGCGCGGCATCCGCTCCGAGCCGGCCGCGAGCCGGCGCCCGCCGCCCGCGCCGCCGCCGGAGCCCACCCCCGCCGGTTCCGGCGCCGCGGGACCGGAGGCCGCTCCCCCGCCCGCCGGACCCGCCCGGTCCGCGGCCTCCGGGGGCACCCGGGTCTCCGCCCCGGGCCGCGGCGCCGGACCGGGGACGGTCCCGCCCGCCACCGGGCCGCTCGGCTGGGCCGAGCCGGGGGCAGGGAGGCCGCCGCCCGGCTCGTCGGTCTCATACGTCGCTGGCACGCTGCCAGTCTCGCCTACCCGACGGGGGTCCGGCCGTCACCGCCCTCGCGGGTGTCAGCCCGTGGTCTCCGCGGCCGCCGTGGCCCGTGGCCGGACCGGCTCAGCGGCGCTCGGCGGGCACGTCCATGGCCGCGCACACCGCGCGCCACACGTCCTTCACCTCCCAGCCCGCTTCGAGGGCCTCGTTCACCGTCCGCCCGCCCAGCTGGCTCATCACGTGGTCGCGGGAGAAGGAGTCGGCGTACGCCGCCCCGAAGTGCTCGGCCATCCGCTCCCGGAAAATCGTCAGACGCATACGTCGAGTGTAGGGAGCCGCGCCGGACCGCGGACCGGCCCCGCGACCCGGACGTCGCCGGCCTCCCCCGCACCCTCCGCGCGCGGGGCGGACCGGGCGACGCGTCAACCTCGCGCCCCGGGTCGCCCGCCCGGGAGGGTGGCCGGCGGGCGCTTCCCCCGCGCCTCCGGGGCCGACCGCCCTACGGTTCCGCCATGGCCCCAGAAGAAGGATCACCGCTGGCCCGCGCCGAGCGGTTCGTCTGGCTCACCGCGCGGGTCCTGGACCAGCACCGGTTCGCCTTCCACTTCCTCGGCGGCGGCGCCGACCCGGTGGACACCGCCCTTGGCGCGTACCTCAACGCCGACGGGGGGTACGGGCACGCCCTCGACCCGGACCTGCGCGGCCCGCTCAGCCAGCCCCCGCACACCGCCCGGGCCCTGGCCGTCCTCGACGCGCTGGGCCGCTGCGGCGGGCAGCGCGTCGAGCGGCTCTGCGGTCACCTCAGCCGGATCTCCACCCCGGACGGGGCGCTGCCGCTGCTGGTGCCGGGCCCGCGCCCCTATCCCGTCGCCCCGCACCACCACCTGCTCGACGATCCGCCGGGCGAGCTGCTGACCACCGGTCCGGTGGTGGGCCTGCTGCACCGGAACCGGGTCTGGCACGCCTGGCTGTTCCGGGCCACCGAGTGGTGCTGGGACCGGATCGAGAACCTGCGCCGCACCCGGCCGGAGGAGCTGCGGGCGGCGGTGGCCTTCCTGGACGGGGTCCCGGACCGGCCGCGCGCGCTGGCCGCCGGGGACCGGCTGGGCCGGCTGGCCCGAGAGGAGGGGCACGCGGCCCTGGACCCGTGGGCGCCCGGACCGCCCCGGCCCGGTCGGGCCGAGCGGCTGCCGCCGCACGAGTTCGCCCGCCGACCGGAGTCCCTGGCCCGCACCTGGTTCACGGACGAGGAGATGTCCCGTTCGCTGGACTTCCTCGCCGCCGCCCAGGACGCGGACGGCGGCTGGCCCGCCGAGCACCGCGCCTGGTCCCCGGCCGGCGCCCTGGAGGGGCGGGCCGCCGCGACCGTCGAGGCCCTGCTGACCCTGCGCGCGTACGGCCGGCTCCCCGCACTCAACCGCCCAGGGCCCGTACCCCCGCGGTGACGGCCACCGCGGCCGCGACGACCACCAGGAAGGGCGCACGCAGCAGCAGGGCGACCCCGGCGGCGACCAGTCCGGCGGCCCGGGCGTCGACGGCCAGGGCCTGGCCGGTGCCGAAGGTCTGCTGCGCGGTCAGCGCGGCGAGCAGGGCCACCGGCAGGAGCCCGGCGAGCCTCCGCACCAACGGGCGTTCCAGGACCCCGGCGGGGACCAGCAGCCCGCCGAGCTTGAGCAGGTAGCAGCCGATCGCGGTGGCCGCGATGGCGATCCAGACGTTCACGAGCGGGACCCCTTCCCGGGGGCGCCGGGGCCGCGGCGGCGACCCTGGAGGAACAGGACGGCGGGCGCGGCGAGCGCGGCCACCAGGACGGGCACCCCGGCGGGCAGCACCGGCAGCAGACCGAGGGCGGGCACCAGGGCCAGCACGGCCACCGCCCGCTCGGTGGTGGTGCGCAGCATCGGGGCCAGCAGGGCGAGGAACACGGCGGGGCCGGCGGCGTCCAGCCCCCAGGCGGCGGTGTCCCCGATGGCCTCGGCGCCGAGGGCGCCGAGCAGGGTGGTCAGGTTCCACAGCAGGTAGAGGCTGAGACCGGTCACGGTGAAGCCCAGCCGGGCGGCGCGGCGGCCCTTCTGGGCCAGGGCGACGGCGGTGGTCTCGTCGATGACCCAGTGCGCGGCCAGCGGTCGGACGGCCCGGGGCAGGGCGAGCAGCTGGGACAGGCGCAGCCCGTAGAAGGCGTTGCGGGTGCCGAGGAAGAAGGCGCCGGCGGCCGCGGTGAACGGGTTGCCGCCCGCGGCGAGGGCTCCGACCAGCGCGAACTGGGAGGCCCCGGTGAAGACGAGCAGGCTCAGGGCGAGCGCCTGGAGGGTGCTGAGGCCGGAGCCGGCGGCGGTCACGCCGAAGGCGAAGCCGGAGAGTCCCACGGCCACGCCGACGCCGAGGGCGTCGCGGACCACGGCCCGGGTGTCCGTGCCCGCCTCCGTGCCCGTGTGCGGGTCCGGGGCCGCGGCGGGGGTGCCGGGCGCCGGGGGCGGGCCGGGGTCCGGGCCGGTCCGGCCGTCCGCGCCGGCGGCCTCCCGGTGCGCTGCTGTCTGTTCTGCCATGTCCGAAGCCAAGCAGTCGGGGCCGGCCGCCGTCTTGTACGTTCTTGCGCGTTCCCGCACGTCCACGCCCCGGACGCGGCTGCGCGCGGGGGTCGGGCGCGCGCAGAATGGGCCCATGGGGCGCATGGAATCGGAGCGCGGAGGGTCCGGGGAATGGGCCCGGCACTGGCGGTACGAGCGGCTGCCGGGGCTGGACCTGCTGCGGGCCCACTACGTGCGGCACACCTTCCCGCGCCACGCCCACGACGGCTACGTGCTCGCGGCGGTGACCGGCGGGATCCAGGAGATAGGGCTCCCCGGCGGCACCGACCGGGCCGGTCCCGGCAGCGTCGTGCTGATCAACCCGGAGGTGCCGCACTCCTCGCGGGCCGGTGAACCGGACGGCTGGGCCTACGCCACGCTCTACCCGTCCCGGGGGATCGTCGCGGAGGTCGCGGCCGAGCTGTCGGGGCTGCGGGGGACGCCCGGGTTCACGGAGACCACCGTCGCGGACCCGGAGACGGCGCGGCTGATCCGGGGGGTGCACCGGGCCGCCGAGGAGGGCAACGCTCTGGCCGCGGACGGGCTGCTGCGGACGGCGGTGGCCCGGGCGCTGCGGCGGCACGGGGGCCCGCTGCCCGCGCGGATGCCGAGGGGCGCCGGGGCGGGGACCGCGGCGCGGGCCCGGGAGGTCCTCCTGGAGCGGCTCGGGGACCCGCCCTCGCTGGACGAGCTGGCCGCCTCGCTGGGAACGAGCCCGTTCGCGCTGCTGCGGGCCTTCCGGGCGGCGTACGGCATGCCCCCGCACACCTGGCTGACGGACGCCCGGGTGCGGCGGGCCCGCCGGCTGCTGGAGGCGGGCACCGCGCCCGCGGAGGCGGCCGTGGCGGTGGGCTTCACCGACCAGCCTCACCTGAACCGGCACTTCACTCGGATCGTGGGGGTGCCGCCGGGGGCCTACCGACGGGAGCGCGGCGTGTCGCGGGGCGGGCGCGGCCCGGAGGACGCGGCCTGAGGCCCGTTGTCGGTGGCCGGGTGCACGATGGGGGGCATGACCGGCTCCGCGCTCGCATCCTTCTCCCCGGCGACCCGCTCCTGGTTCACCGGGGCCTTCGCCTCGCCGACGGCCGCCCAGGAGGGGGCCTGGCGGGCGATCGGCGCGGGGTCGGACGTACTGGTGGTGGCGCCCACGGGCTCCGGGAAGACGCTGGCGGCCTTCCTGGCCTCGCTGGACCGGCTGGCGAGCGAGCCACCGCCGGCCGAGCCGAAGAAGCGCTGCCGGGTGTTGTACGTGTCCCCGCTGAAGGCCCTCGCGGTGGACGTGGAGCGCAATCTGCGGTCCCCGCTGACCGGGATCCGGCAGGAGGCGGCCCGGCAGGGGCTGCCGGAGCCGGAGATCCGGGTGGGGATCCGCTCCGGGGACACTCCGGCGGCGGAGCGGCGGGCGCTGTCCACGCGGCCGCCGGACATCCTCATCACCACCCCGGAGTCATTGTTCCTGATGCTGACCTCCGCCGCCCGGGAGGCCCTGGCGGGGGTGGAGACGGTCATCCTCGACGAGGTGCACGCGGTGGCGGGCACCAAGCGCGGGGCGCACCTGGCGCTGTCCCTGGAGCGCCTGGACGGCCTGCTGCCGCGGCCGGCCCGGCGGATCGGCCTGTCGGCCACGGTCCGGCCGGTGGACGAAGTGGCCCGGTACCTGTCGCCGGGCCGGGCGGTGGAGGTGGTGCAGCCGCCCTCGGGCAAGGAGTTCGACCTGTCGGTGGTGGTGCCGGTGGCGGACATGGGCGAGGTGGGGACGGCCCCGCCGCGGGGCGACCGCAAGACCGGGGAGGGCGAGGACGGCGGTGACCGGCCGTCGATCTGGCCGCACGTGGAGGAGCGGATCGCCGACCTCGTCCAGGCGCACCGCTCCACCATCGTGTTCGCCAACTCCCGCCGCCTCGCGGAGCGGCTGTGCAACCGCCTCAACGAGATCGCGTACGAGCGGGCCACCGGCGCCCCGCTGCCCGAAGGGGCCCCGCCCGCGCAGGTCATGGCCCAGTCCGGGGCGGCGCAGGGGGCACCCCCGCTGCTGGCCCGCGCCCACCACGGCTCGGTGTCGAAGGAGCAGCGGGCCCAGGTCGAGGAGGACCTGAAGGCCGGTCGGCTGCCCGCGGTGGTGGCCACGTCCAGTCTGGAACTGGGCATCGACATGGGCGCGGTGGACCTGGTCGTGCAGGTGGAGTCCCCGCCGTCGGTGGCCTCGGGGCTCCAGCGGGTGGGCCGGGCCGGGCACCAGGTGGGGGCCGTCTCCACGGGCGTGGTCTTCCCGAAGTACCGGGGCGACCTGGTGCAGGCCGCGGTGGTCACGGAGCGGATGCGCTCGGGGGCCATCGAGTCCCTGCGGATCCCGTCGAACCCGCTGGACGTCCTGGCCCAGCAGGTGGTCGCGATGACGGCCATGGACACCTGGCAGGTGGACGAGCTGTTGGCGATGGTGCGCCGGGCCGCGCCCTTCGCGGCACTGCCGGAATCGGCGTTCACGGCCGTACTGGACATGCTGGCGGGCCGCTACCCCTCGGACGCCTTCGCGGAGCTGCGCCCGCGGGTGGTGTGGGACCGCGTGGCCGGTACGGTCACCGGCCGGCCGGGCGCTCAGCGGCTGGCGGTGACCTCGGGCGGCACCATCCCCGACCGCGGCCTGTTCGGGGTGTTCCTGGCGGGGTCGGCGGCCGCCGAGGGCAAGACGGGTCGGGGCGGGGGCCGGGTCGGCGAGCTCGACGAGGAGATGGTGTACGAGTCCCGGGTGGGGGACGTCTTCACCCTGGGCACCACCTCCTGGCGGATCGAGGACATCACCCGGGACCGCGTGCTGGTGACCCCGGCGCCCGGGGTGCCGGGGCGGCTGCCGTTCTGGAAGGGCGACCAGCTCGGCCGGCCCCTGGAACTGGGCCGCGCGGTGGGCGCCTTCCTGCGGGAGCTGGGCGGCCTGTCGGAGGAGGACGCCCGGCTGCGGCTGCTCGCGGCCGGGCTGGACGCCTGGGCCGCGGACAACGTCCTCGCCTACCTCACGGAACAGCGCGAGGCCTGCGGGCACGTGCCCGACGACCGCACGATCGTCGTGGAGCGGTTCCGGGACGAGCTGGGCGACTGGCGCGTGGTGGTCCACTCCCCCTTCGGGGCGCAGGTGCACGCGCCGTGGGCACTGGCCCTGGGCGCCCGGCTGTCCGAGCGGTACGGCATGGACGCCCAGGTCATGCACGCCGACGACGGGATCGTGCTGCGGCTGCCCGACGCCGACCTCCTCGGCCTGGACCTGCTCGACGCGGACCCGGCGGCGCCCGGCTTCGAGTTCGACTCCGAGCAGGCCCCGTTGGGCGCGGCCGACGTGGCCTTCGACCGCGGCGAGGTGGACCGGATCGTCACCGACCAGGTGGGCGGCTCGGCCCTGTTCGCCTCCCGGTTCCGGGAGTGCGCGGCCCGCGCCCTGCTGCTGCCGCGACGCAGCCCCGGCCGCCGGACCCCGCTGTGGCAGCAGCGCCAGCGCGCCTCACAACTGCTCCAGGTCGCGTCGGAGTTCGGTTCCTTCCCGATCGTGCTGGAGGCCGTCCGGGAGTGCCTGCAGGACGTGTTCGACGTACCGGGCCTGACCGAGCTGATGGGGGACGTCGAGGCCCGGCGGGTGCGCCTGGTGGAGGTGACCACCCCGGAGCCCTCCCCCTTCGCCCGGTCCCTGCTCTTCGGCTACGTGGCCCAGTTCCTGTACGAGGGGGACTCCCCGCTGGCCGAGCGGCGGGCTGCGGCGCTGTCCCTGGACTCGCGGCTGTTGGCGGAGCTGTTGGGCCAGGCCGAGCTGCGGGAGCTGCTCGACCCCGAGGTGCTGGCGGAGCTGGAGGCGGAGCTCCAGTGGCGCACGGAGGAGCGCCGGATCAAGGACGCCGAGGGCGTGGCGGACCTGCTGCGCCTGCTGGGCCCGTTGACCGACACCGAGCTGACGGAGCGGGGGGCCGAGCCGGCCTGGGCGGAGGCTCTGGGCGCGGCCCGGCGGGCGATCCGGGTGCGGATCGGCGGCCGGGAGCACTGGGCGGCCGTGGAGGACTCCGGCCGGCTGCGGGACGCCCTGGGCACGGCCCTGCCGGTGGGGGTCCCCGAGGCGTTCACCGAGCCGGTGAAGGATCCGCTGGGCGATCTCCTGGCCCGGTACGCCCGCACCCACGGCCCGTTCACCTCGGCGGGCGCCGCGGCCCGGTTCGGTCTGGGCGCGGCCGTCACGGAGGGGGCCCTCCAGCGGCTCGCGGCGGCGGGCCGGGTGGTGCAGGGCGAGTTCCATCCGGCGGGCATCGGCCAGGAGTGGTGCGACGCCACGGTGCTGCGCCGGCTGCGGCGGCGCTCCCTGGCGGCCCTCCGCCAGGAGCTGGAGCCGGTGCCGCCGGCCGCGCTGGCCTCCTTCCTGCCGCAGTGGCAGCACCTGGGCGGCGGGCTGCGCGGGATCGACGGCCTGGCGCGGGCCGTGGAACAGCTCCAGGGCGCCCCGGTGCCCGCCTCGGCCCTGGAACGGCTGGTGCTGCCCTCCCGGGTGACGGGCTACCACCCGGCGCTCCTGGACGAGCTGACCACCACCGGCGAGGTCCTGTGGGCCGGCGCGGGCGCCCTGCCGGGCAAGGACGGCTGGGTGTCCCTGTACCCGGCCGACTCGGCTCCGCTGTTGCTGCCCCCGCCGCACCCCCTGGAGCCGAGCCCGCTGCACGCGGCGGTGCTGGCGGCCCTGTCGGGCGGGTACGGCCTCTTCTTCCGTCAGATCGCCCAGGCGGTGCGGGTGGAGCTGCCCGAGGTGACGGATCTGCAACTGGCCGACGCCGTATGGGACCTGGCCTGGTCCGGAAGGCTCACCAACGACACCCTGGCCCCGCTGCGCGCCCTGCTCGGCTCGGGCCGCACGGCCGGGGCCACCGCGCACCGGGCCCGGCGGACGGTGCCGCGCGGCCGGTACGGCACCCCCGGGGCCACGGTCTCGCGGTCCGGGCCGCCGACGGTCTCCGGCCGCTGGTCCCTGCTCCCGGCGGCCGAGCCGGAGGCCACCCACCGGGCGCACGCCCTGGCCCGGACCCTCCTGGACCGGCACGGCGTGGTCACCCGCGGCGCGGTGGCCGCGGAGGGCGTCGAGGGCGGGTTCTCCGCGGTGTACCGCGTCCTGTCGGCCTTCGAGGACAGCGGGCAGGCCCGCCGCGGCTACGTCGTCGAGGGTCTGGGGGCGGCCCAGTTCGCCATGGACGGGGCCGTGGACCGGCTCCGCGCGGCGGCGGCCACCCGCGACCGCGAGGAGCGCGACCTGTCCGCCCGCACCCTGGTACTGGCCGCCGCCGACCCGGCCAACGCCTACGGCGCGGCCCTCCCCTGGCCGGAGCCCCCGCCCGGCGTCACCCACAAGCCCGGCCGGAAGGCGGGCTCCCTGGTGGTCCTCGCCGACGGCGACCTCGTCCTGTACCTGGAGCGCGGCGGCCGCACCCTGCTGTCCTGGCCGGACCCGGACGACCCCCGCTTCCCGGCCGCGGCCCGCGCCCTGGCCGAGGCCACGACCCGCGGCACCGTCCCCTCCCTCACGGTGGAACGGATCAACACCTCCCCCGCCCTCACCTCGCCCTACGCCGGCCACCTGGAGGCCACCGGCTTCCACCCCACCCCCAAGGGGCTCCGGCTGCGTCCCTGAGCGGAGCCGGAGCCGGAGCCGTGGGGACGGGGGGCCGGAAGGCCGAGGGCGGACAGCGGACGTCCTTCCCCGGCTCTGTCCGCTCCCCCTCCACCCCACCGCAGGCCACCGGCCACGCCCCTCCGGCATCCCGACATCCCCGGTTCCGGGGAGGGGCGGGGAGGGGTCGGCCGCACGCAGCGGCCACCCCGACCGCACCACACCGGGACAGGAGCCTCAGCCGGACCCGGACCCCCGCCCGGAGCCCCCACCCGGAGATCCCGTCGTGCCCACCCGCTCCGCCCCACCTCGGCGGAGAATGGCTCCATGCCCGAAGGAGACTCCGTCCGCCGCACCGCGACCCGGCTGCACGAGGCCCTCGCCGGCCGCCCCCTCACGCACGCGGACCTCCGCGTCCCCCGCTTCGCCACCGCCGAGCTCGCCCCCCGCACCGTCCTGGACGTCACCCCCCGCGGCAAACACCTGCTCACCCGCCTGGAGGGCGGCCTCACCCTGCACAGCCATCTCCGCATGGACGGGGCCTGGCTCGTCTACGCCCCGGGCGAGCGGTGGCGCGGCGGCCCCGAGCACCAGATCCGCGCGGTCCTCGCGAACGCGGACCGGACGGCCGTCGGCTACCGCCTGCCCGTCCTCGAACTGCTCCGCACCGCGGAGGAGGACCGCGTCGTGGGTCATCTCGGCCCGGACCTGCTCGGCCCCGACTGGGACGCCGCCGAGGCCGCGGCCCGGCTCCTCGCCGACCCCGGTCGGCCGCTCGGCGAGGCGCTGCTGGATCAGCGGAACCTCGCGGGCATCGGCAACATCTACAAGTGCGAGCTCTGCTTCCTGGCCCGGGTCACCCCCTGGACCCCGGTCGGCGACCTGCCCGACCCCGAGTCCCTGTTCCCCCGCCTCACCGCCACCGCGCACCGCCTGCTGGAGGCGAACAAGGACCGCCGCCGCAACACCACCGGCAGCCGTCGCCCCGGCCAGGACTACTTCGTGTACGGCCGCGAGCACCGCCCCTGCCTGCGGTGCGGCACGCCCGTGCGCCGAGCCCCCCAGGACGACCGTCCCACCTACTGGTGCCCGCGCTGCCAGTCGGGCCCCACCGCGTAGTTGACGCCCCGTCAGCTCGGTCGTACCGTCCCCGCATGTCCCTGACACCGAGCACCTCCTCGGCCCCGTACGAGCTGCACGGCCGCACCGCCCTGGTCACCGGTGCCGCCGCCGGCATCGGCCGGGCCACGGCCCTGCTCCTCGCCCGCGCCGGAGCCGCCGTCCACTGCGCCGACCGGGACACCGCCGGCCTGGCGGAGACCGTGGACCTGGTCACCGGCGAGGGCGGGAAGGCCCACGCCCACCCGTTGGACGTCACCGACCGGGCCGCCCTGCGCGCCGCGGTCGCCGCGGCCACCGCGGACGGCGGGACCTTGGACATCGCCGCCGCCATCGCCGGGATCATGCACACCAGCAGCGTGGCGGAGACCCGCGAGGAGGACCTGGACCGGATCCTCGCCGTCAACTTCAAGGGCGTGCTCCACACCTGCCAGGAGGCGGTGGCCGCCATGACCGCCTCGGGCACGCCCGGCAGCATCGTCACCATGGCCTCGGGAGCCGTGGACGCCGCACAGCCGGGACTGCTCTGCTACAGCGCCGCGAAGGCCGCCGTGGTGCAGCTCACCAAAACCCTCGCCACCGAGGCCGGGCCGCTCGGGATCCGCGTGAACGCCGTGGCCCCGGGCTGGATCCGCACCCCCATGACCAGCCGCCACGATCCCCGGACCCAGGCGCAGACCGAGGCGGCGATGGTCCGCATGTCCCCACTGCGGCGGGTCGGGGAGGCCGAGGACGTGGCCCGGACGGTGCTCTTCCTCGCCTCGGACGCCTCGTCCTTCATGACCGGCCAGGTCCTCCGCCCGAACGGCGGCGTCGCCATGCCCTGGTGATCCCGCCCGGAGCTCCCCCGCGGACCCGTTCCGCGAACCGCCGCGCGGTCCGCCCCACCGGGCCGTCGCCGCGGCGCAGCCGCTCCGACACCCCCGGCGCCCGGGCCAGCGGAACGCAGTGCACCGGCAACAGGCTCAGACTCCACCCGAACACCGCGACCGCCCCCTCGACCGCTCCGGCCCGCCCGGGATCCAGGACGAGGCGGAGCACGGACCCCCACCACAGGAGCCCCCCGGCCACGGCGAGCGCCATGACCACCACAGTGCTCCGGGACCACTCCCGTCGCCCCGGTATGCACGAGCGCCGCAACGGACCGCCTCCTCCGGCCGGGATCGACTCGCCCGCCGATTACCGTCCAGTGGGCGAAACCGGGTTCCGGCGGACCGGAACCCCGCCCATCCTCCCGCACCCCAGCACGCTCCGCATCCAGAAGACCACGGAACGCGTCCGCTTCACGGTCCGCGAAAGGCCCCGGAAACGGCGCGGGGCCCCGGTCAGGTGCCGTGTACGCACCTCACCGGGGCCCCGCCCCACGCTTCACATCAAGCGGCTACGACGTTCACCGCTTCCGCCGGCGCCTTGATGGTCACCCGCTCCGTCGGCACGGTGACCGAGGCCACCGAGACCGAATTGAGCATCGGGCGGACCGGCGCGGGCACGGTGTCGGCCGCGGCCGACTGGGCCAGCTCCGCGAGCGAAAGCTCGTCGCTGACCTCGCGCATCAGCTCGGACATCCGTACGTCCAGCGCGTCACAGATCGCGGAGAGCAGTTCGGACGATGCTTCCTTCTGCCCCCGCTCCACCTCGGAGAGATAGCCGAGCGAAACTCGGGCGGACGAGGAGACTTCGCGCAGAGTACGGCCCTGGCGCTGGCGCTGCCGACGCAGCACGTCACCCAGCAGGCGACGGAGCAGAATCATCGGTGGCTCCCTCCTCTGACCGTGTAGCGGCATCCTTCTTGCCCCACCGTACCGCCTCGCGCCGCGGCCGTGCGGGGAGCGATGTCGTGTTCACTCAGGGCTGCAAACATCAAATCCCCCCGTTCTGTTCCGAACCCTGTGACCGCGCCGTTCCGCGCAGTTCGCCCAGCAGCAGTTCGAGCACCCTCCGTACACTCTCCCTACGGATTTCCGAACGGCCGCCGTTCAATCGCAACCGGGCGGATTTCCCGCCCCGCGGACCGGCCACGGCGACGAAGACCGTCCCCACCGGCTGTCCGTCCTGCGGGTCGGGACCGGCCACCCCCGTGGTCGCGATCCCCCAGTCCGCGTCCAGCACCCGCCGGACCCCGGCCGCCATCTCCTCCGCGACCTGCGCGTTCACCGCGCCGTGCGCGGCGAGGAGGGGGCCGTCCACACCGAGCACCCGCTGCTTGACCTCGGTGGCGTAGGCGGTGACGGAGCCACGAACGGAACGCGAGGCTCCGGGGATCGAGGTCAACTCGGCCGCCACGAGGCCGCCGGTCAGGGATTCCGCCACCGCGACGGTCTCGTCACGCTCAGCGAGCATCCTCAGGACGTCGGCCGCGGACCCGTCCGCACCGACCGCCCCGGAAGTCCCGACCGCCTCTGTCATGACCGTACCCGCCACTCAGTCCTGTCGCTCAGCCCTGCCCGCCGCTCGCGGCGCGTTCCGCCGCGAGTCCCTTGCGCCGGAGGACGACCGCCTGGCGCACGTAGTCCAGACCGGTGACCACCGTCAGGACCACCGCGACGGCCATCACCCAGAAGCGGAGCGTCGCGAGCGGCCCGGTCAGGGCCAGAACGTACATGCCGACCGCGGTGCCCTGGGCCAGGGTCTTCATCTTTCCACCACGACTGGCCGGAATGACTCCGTATCTGATCACCCAGAAGCGCAACAGGGTGATACCCAGCTCGCGTCCGAGGATCACCGCCGTCACCCACCAGGGCAGATCGCCCAGCGAGGACAGGCAGACGAGGGCCGCGCCCATGATCGCCTTGTCGGCGATCGGGTCGGCGATCTTCCCGAAGTCCGTGACCAGGTCGTACGTCCGGGCCAGGTGCCCGTCGAACAGGTCCGTGATCATGGCGACGGCGAAGGCGGCCCAGGCCAGCGAGCGCCAGGCCGGGTCGTACCCGCCGTCGGCCAGGAGCAGCAGGACGAATCCCGGCACCAGTGCGAGCCGGATCATCGTGAGGATGTTCGCGATGTTCCACAGGCTGGCCTGATTGACGGCCGCCGCACCCAGCTTTCCGCCGGGGGCGGGCCGACGGCCCGTCCCTCCCGCCGCTGACGCCGGGACTCCGGTCATCCGGCCGCCTCCTCGAGGTCCAGGGGCTCGGCGACCAGGTCCACGCCCAGGCTGCCGACCACCTTTGCCATGACCATACGGCCGGGGACCAGTCCCTCGCTCGTGGTGAAGACCACCTGGCCGTCGGTCTCGGGGGCCTGGTGGGCGGCGCGGCCGGTGGCCCCGTCCTCGTCCCCGGCCTCCTCGCCCACGGCCTCGACGAGCACCTCCAGGGTCTCGCCGACGCGCTCCTCGGCCCGCTGGGAGGTCAGCTCCTCGGCGAGGCGCTGCATGTGGGCCAGGCGCTCGGCGATCACGTCCTCGCCGAGCTTGTTCTCGTACGTGACGGCCTCGGTGCCCTCCTCGTCGGAGTAGCCGAAGATGCCGATGGCGTCGAGCCGCGCGTGCGTGAGGAAGCGCTCCAGCTCGGCGAAGTCGGCCTCGGTCTCACCGGGGAAGCCCACGATGAAGTTGGACCGGACGCCGGCCTGCGGGGCCTTGGAGCGGATGGTGTCCAGCAGTTCCAGGAAGCGGTCCGTGTCGCCGAAGCGGCGCATGGCGCGCAGCACGTCCGGCGCGGAGTGCTGGAAGGAGAGGTCGAAGTAGGGGGCGACCTTCGGGGTGGAGGTCAGCACGTCGATCAGACCGGGGCGCATCTCCGCGGGCTGGAGGTAGCTCACGCGGATCCGCTCGATCCCGTCGACCGCCGCCAGCTCGGGCAGCAGCGTTTCCAGGAGGCGGATGTCGCCGAGGTCCTTGCCGTAGGAGGTGTTGTTCTCGGAGACCAGCATGACCTCCTTCACCCCCTGCTCGGCCAGCCAGCGGGTCTCGCCGAGCACGTCGCTCGGACGGCGGGAGATGAAGGAGCCGCGGAAGGACGGGATGGCGCAGAAGGAACATCGGCGGTCGCAGCCGGAGGCCAGCTTCACCGAGGCCACCGGGCTGGTGTCCAGACGGCGGCGCAGCGGCGCGCGCGGGCCGGAGGCCGGGGCCAGGCCCTCGGGGAGGTCGGCGGGGGCCGCCTCGGGCTCCTGGGCGTGGCCGGGCAGGGCGGGGGCGGCGGCGTTCTGGCGCTCGGCCGGGCTGATCGGGAGGAGCTTGCGGCGGTCGCGCGGGGTGTGCGCTTCGACGCTGCCGCCGTTGAGGATCAGCTGGAGGCGGCCGGAGATGTCGGCGTAGTCGTCGAAGCCGAGCACGCCGTCGGCTTCGGGAAGGGCTTCGGCGAGCTCCTTGCCGTAGCGCTCGGCCATGCAGCCGACGGCGACGACGGCCTGGGTGCGGCCGTGATCCTTGAGATCGTTGGCCTCCAGCAGGGCGTCTACGGAGTCCTTCTTGGCGGCTTCGACGAAGCCACAGGTGTTGACGACGGCTACGTCCGCGTCGGCGGCGTCCTGGACGAGCTCCCAGCCATCCGCCGCCAAGCGGCCTGCGAGCTCCTCCGAGTCCACCTCGTTACGGGCGCAGCCAAGAGTGACAAGGGCGACGGTACGGCGTTCGGGCATGGGCTCAAGAGTACTTCGTCCGACCACCGCCCCCCGCCGGGTGTCCCACCGGCACGGATCCCCGGTACGCGGCGCGGCGTACCGGGGATCCGTGGGGGTGGGTCCTGCTCGGGTGGGTGGCCGCTCAGCCCTCGGGTACGGGGGCCTCGCGCGGGTCGTCCTTGGTGTAGGTGAGGCGTTCCACCTGACCCGGTTGGAACTCGTCCTTGATCTCCTTGCCGTTCACGAAGAGCGTGACGGCTCCGGCGTCGCCGAGGACCAGGTCCACGGATTCCTTGTCGGTGAAGGTCTTGGAGTCGCCCCGTTCGAGCATGCCGTCGAACAGGAGTCGGCCGTTGTGGTCCTTCGCCGAGATCCAGCTCTGGCCGTCCACGGCCGAGAGGACCACGGTGACCATGTCCTTCGGGGCGGCCGCGATGGCGCTGTCCGAGGGCTCGGGGGTGAGTCGCGCCGGGGTCGGCTGGGCCGGTTTGACGGCGGCGGTCTGCTTGGGGGCGGGCTGCGGGGCCACGGAACCGTCCGCGACCGGTCGCTTCTCGGCGTCGTCGGAGCCGCCGAACATGGTGAACCCGACGAAGCCGATCACGGCGACGATCGCCGCGACCATGGCGGCGGTCCAGTTGGGCCGCTGCCGTTCGGGCCGGATCCGCTCCGCTTCGAACAGCGGGGCGGCCGGGGTGGGGGCGGGTCGGCCTCCGTGGTCCGCGTCGTAGCGCTCGACCAGGGGTTCCGGATCGAGGCCCACGGCACGGGCGAGGGTACGGATGTGGCCACGGGCGTAGACGTCTCCACCGCAGCGGGTGAAATCGTCCTCCTCGATCGCGTGGACGATCGGGATGCGTACGCGGGTGGATCCGCTGACCTCGTCGACGGTGAGTCCGGCCCGGATCCTGGCCTGCTTGAGCGCACGCCCGATGGAGGGCCGGTCATCGGTAGAAGGCCGGTCGTCTTCTGGGGAGTTGGAGTTGCCGATGGACACGAGGGCGCCTTTCGAGCGTGTAGCCACCTGCTGGAGGTCCAGTCTAGGGGGGTGACGAAAGGGTGGAGCAACCGGGAGAGTGGACTCCTTACGCCATCGGTATGGCTTCGTGTCCGGCGGGGGCCGGACGGGCCCGATGGCGGGGCGATCCGCTGATCGGGCCCCGGGACGGCCCGTGGCACGGGTCCGTCCCCTCTCTCAACTGCGCGCGGCCCCCGGGGAAACGGCCGTCCCCCGTTCCCTTACGGGTGAGGCTCCTCCGCGCCCCGGCCCGGACACGGCCTAGGCCTCGGTCTCTCCGCGGATGACGGCGAGCACGCCGTCCAGTTCGTCGGGCTTGACCAGGACGTCGCGGGCCTTGGACCCCTCGCTGGGGCCGACCACTCCGCGCGACTCCATGAGGTCCATCAGGCGTCCGGCCTTGGCGAAGCCGACCCGGAGCTTGCGCTGGAGCATGGAGGTGGAGCCGAACTGGGTGGAGACGACCAGCTCGGCGGCCTGGCACAGCAGGTCCAGGTCGTCGCCGATCTCCTCGTCGATCTCCTTCTTCTGCTTCTGCCCGACCGTCACGTCGTCCCGGAACACCGGGGTCATCTGGTCCTTGCAGTGCCCGACCACCGCGGCGATCTCGTCCTCGGTGACGAAGGCCCCCTGGAGCCGGACCGGTTTGTTCGCGCCCATCGGGAGGAACAGTCCGTCACCCTTGCCGATGAGCTTCTCGGCGCCCGGCTGGTCGAGGATGACGCGGCTGTCGGCGAGCGAGGAGGTGGCGAAGGCCAGTCGGGAGGGCACGTTCGCCTTGATCAGGCCGGTGACCACGTCCACGGAGGGCCGCTGGGTGGCGAGCACCAGGTGGATGCCCGCGGCGCGGGCCAACTGGGTGATGCGGACGATGGCGTCCTCGACGTCCCGGGGGGCGACCATCATCAGGTCGGCGAGCTCGTCGACGATGACCAGCAGGTACGGGTAGGGCTGGAGCTCGCGTTCGCTGCCCGGCGGCAGCTTGACCTTGCCCTCGCGGATGGCGCGGTTGAAGTCGTCGATGTGCCGGAAGCCGAAGGCGGCCAGGTCGTCGTAGCGCAGGTCCATCTCGCGGACGACCCACTGGAGGGCTTCGGCGGCCCGCTTGGGGTTGGTGATGATCGGCGTGATCAGGTGCGGGATGCCCTCGTAGGCGGTCAGCTCGACCCGCTTGGGGTCCACGAGCACCATGCGGACGTCCTCCGGGGTGGCCCGCACCATGATCGAGGTGATGAGGCAGTTGATGCAGGAGGACTTTCCGGAGCCGGTGGCGCCGGCGACGAGCACGTGGGGCATCTTCGCGAGGTTGGCCATCACGTAGCCGCCCTCGACGTCCTTGCCGAGCGCGACGAGCATCGGGTGGTCGTCCTCGGCGGCGTCCGCGAGGCGCAGCACGTCGCCGAGGTTGACCATCTCGCGGTCGGTGTTCGGGATCTCGATGCCGACGGCGGACTTGCCGGGGATCGGGCTGATGATCCGCACGTCGGGGCTGGCCACGGCGTACGCGATGTTCTTGGTCAGGGCGGTGATCCGCTCCACCTTCACGGCGGGGCCGAGCTCGACCTCGTAGCGGGTGACCGTCGGGCCCCGGGTGAAGCCGGTGACGGCGGCGTCCACCTTGAACTCCATGAACACGTTGGTCAGGGAGGCGACCACGGCGTCGTTGGCGGCGCTGCGGGTCTTGCCCGGCCCGCCGCGCTCCAGCAGGTCCAGGGAGGGCAGCGAGTAGGTGATGTCCCCGCTGAGCCGGAGCTGCTCGGCGCGGGCGGGAAGTCCCTCGCCGGGCTCCGGCGGGGCCTTGGTCAGGTCCGGTACGGGGCCGGACCGCAGTCGGGATCCGGGGGTCGGGCGCGGTGGGGCGGCGGGGCGGGCCGGGGCCTCGGGCTCCTCGGCCGGTTCGGGTGTCGCCGCGGGCGGCCGGGCGGCCGGGACGGGCGTGGTGATCTCCACGGGTCCGGCGGGGCTCACCCCCTGGGTGAGGTCGGCGACGACCGGGGACGGCGGCAGGCCGTTGAGCACCGCACCGTCGAGGGCGGCCGCGGCGGCCGCGGCCACGTCCACGGCGTCCATGGGGCGTTCCAGGGAGGAGCCGGCCCGGCGGGGCCGGCGCCGCTTGGTCAGCGCGGCCTCCTCGGCGAGGTCCGCGGCGCTCGCGGGCCCGTCGCGGCGGCTGCGGGCCTGCCACTGCTCGGGGTCGTGCCCGACGGCCGCGCCGTCGGTCCCGTACGCGTCCTCCTCGTCCACGGCCACGATGCCCAGCCGGATCCCGAGCTGCCGGAGCCGTTGGGGGATGGCGTTGACGGGAGTGGCGGTGACCACGAGCAGCCCGAAGACGGTGAGGAGCACCAGCATGGGCACGGCCAGCGGGGCGCCCATCGTGAAGATCAGTGGTTGGGAGGCCGCCCAGCCGACCAGGCCGCCGGCGTCCCGCATGGCCTCGGTGCCCGCGTCGCGGCCGGGGGCCCCGCAGGCGATGTGCACCTGCCCGAGCACCCCGACGACCAGGGCGGTGAGCCCGATGCCGATGCGGCCGTTGGCGTCCTTCTGTTCCGGGTGCCGGATGAAGCGGACCGCCATGAAGCCGAGGAGCAGGGGCACCAGCAGGTCGAGCCGCCCGAAGGCGCCGGTGACGAGCATGGTGACGAGTTCGCCGACGGGCCCCTGGAGGTTCGACCAGGTGCCGGCGGCGACGATCAGCGACAGGGCGAGGAGGAGGAGCGCCAGCCCGTCCTTGCGGTGGGCGGGGTCGAGGTTCTTCGCGCCCTGTCCGAGCCCGCGGAAGACGGCTCCGACGGCGTGGGCGGCGCCCAGCCAGACGGCACGGACCAGGCGCACCACTCCCGAGGAGGGTGACGGGGCCTTCTTGGGCGGCGCCTTCTTCGCGGGGGCGCGCCGGACCGGGGCGGCCGCCTTCTTGGCGGGGGGCTTGCGCGCGGGAGCCTTCTTCGCCGCCGGCGTCGTACGGCCGGTGCGGGCCTTCGCGGTGCCCTCGCTGCTCTGGGAACCCTTGCCGGACGTACGTGAGGACATGGGGGCGAGGGTACCGGTGCGGGACCCGGGGGACACGTGTGCCCACCGCTTCACCCGTTCGTGTCGGCCTGCGCGTCGGCAGTTTGACGTACCGACATCCCTGACCCGGCCTCAGTGTCCGCCCCGGGCGGGGCGGTCCGGGCCGTGCCGGGGTCAGGTCTGCGCGGGCAGCGCGGCGGGCTTGCCGCCGGTACCGGGCTCCAGGGCGTCCAGGGCCCTGCGGAGACCGGTGAGTTTGCGCTCCAGGTGGGCGGCGGTGGCCACGGCCGCGGCGTCGGCGGAGTCCTCGTCGAGCTGCTTGGTCAGCGCCTCGGCCTGCTCCTCGACGGCGGCCAGTCGCGCCGACAGCTCCGCCAGCAGCCCCGCGGCCTCCTTCGCCCCGCCGTTGGCGGACTGGCCGCCCTCCAGCTGGAGCCGCAGCAGCGCCGCCTGCTCGCGCAGCTGGCAGTTCTTCATGTACAGGTCCACGAACACCGAGACCTTGGCCCGCAGCACCCACGGGTCGAAGGGCTTGGAGATGTAGTCCACCGCGCCGGCCGCGTACCCGCGGAAGGTGTGGTGGGGTCCGTGGTTGATCGCGGTCAGGAAGATGATCGGGATGTCCCTGGTCCGCTCACGGCGCTTGATGTGCGCCGCGGTCTCGAAACCGTCCATGCCCGGCATCTGCACGTCGAGCAGGATCACCGCGAAATCGTCCGTCAGCAGCGCCTTGAGCGCTTCCTCCCCGGAAGCCGCCCGGACCAGGGTCTGATCGAGCGCGGAGAGGATGGCCTCCAGCGCCAGCAGATTCTCCGGCCGGTCGTCGACCAGGAGGATCTTGGCCTTCTGCACCATGCCCTGTCCTCCTTGCCCCGGTTCGGGGCCTCCCCGACTGGCAGAAACCGCCCGTCCTCGTGCCGGTCATGGTAGCCCCACTCCCGAGATCGCCACACCCTGTCACCAAGATGTCACTGTGCACAGACCGGAAACGCACCGCCGCCGCGGAAGGTTCCCCGCCGCGGCCCCCGTTTTCCGGGGGCCGCGGCGGGGCGGGTCAGCGCGTCACCGGGCCCGCATCCACTGTTCCATCACGCCGAGCAGGAAGTCCGGGTCCACCGGCTTGGTGACGTAGTCGGAGGCCCCCGACTCCCGGGCCTTCTCCTCGTCCCCCTTCATCGCCTTCGCGGTGAGCGCGATGATCGGCAGCCCCGAGAACTGCGGCATCCGCCGGATCGCGGAGGTCGTGGCGTAGCCGTCCATCTCCGGCATCATGATGTCCATCAGCACGACGGTCACGTTGTCGTTCTGCTCCAGGACCTCGATGCCCTCCCGCCCGTTCTCGGCGTAGAGCACGTTCAGCCCGTGCTGCTCCAGCACGCTCGTCAGCGCGAAGACGTTGCGGACGTCGTCGTCGACGATGAGCACCTTCTCCCCGCGGAAGTCGTAGGTCCGCGGCTGCGTGGGCTCCGTCAGGGCCTGCTCCCCCTGGTCCTGCTCCGGCGCGGAACCGACCGGCTGCTCCGGCAGCGCGGTCCGCGGCCCCGACTCGGCCTGCTGCTGCTTGCGGCGGCGCCGGAACAGCGAGGGCTCCGGGGCCTGCGGGGCCGCCACGGGCTCCTCCTCCCATCCGCCCGCCGGCGGCAGCTCGGCCGCCGACCCGGCTCCCCGGGGCAGCTGCGGGGCCGTCCCGGCCGCGGGCAGCTGCCGGGGCGACTCGGCCCGACCGCCCGGCTGCGGCTGCGCGTACCCCTGGGGCGGCAGCTCGCTGGGGTGCAGCGGCAGGTACAGGGTGAAGGTGGAGCCCCGCCCGGGCTCGCTCGCGGCGTGGATCTCACCGCCGAGGAGCCGGGCGATCTCCCGGCTGATGGACAACCCCAGACCGGTGCCGCCGTACTTGCGGCTCGTGGTGCCGTCCGCCTGCTTGAACGCCTCGAAGATCACGAGCATCTTCCCGGCGGCGATGCCGATGCCGGTGTCGGTGACCGAGAAGGCGATCAGCTCGGCGTCCGGGGCCCGCAGCGACCCCGCCTCCAGCAGTTGCTGCCGGATCGCCACCGGCACGTCCGCCGCGGCCGGTCGGATCACCAGCTCCACGGCCCCCGTGTCGGTGAACTTGACCGCGTTGGAGAGCAGGTTCCGCAGCACCTGGAGGAGCCGCTGCTCGTCGGTGTGCAGGGTGGCGGGCAGCTCGGGCGAGACCCGCACCGAGAAGTCCAGCCCCTTCTCCGCCGTCAGCGGGCGGAAGGTGGCCTCCACGTAGTCCACGAGCTGCACCAGCGCGATCCGCGTCGGGGAGACGTCCATCTTCCCCGCCTCGACCTTCGACAGGTCCAGGATGTCGTTGATCAGCTGGAGCAGGTCCGAGCCGGCCCCGTGGATGGTCTCGGCGAACTCCACCTGCTTCGGCGAGAGGTTGCTGTCGGCGTTGTCGGCGAGCAGCTTGGCGAGGATCAGCAGCGAGTTGAGCGGGGTCCGCAGCTCGTGCGACATGTTCGCCAGGAACTCCGACTTGTACCGCATGGAGACCGCGAGCTGCTCGGCCCGCTCCTCCAGCACCTGCCGGGCCTCCTCGATCTCGGTGTTCTTCACCTCGATGTCGCGGTTCTGCCGGGCCAGCAGTTCGGCCTTGTCCTCCAGCTCGGCGTTGGCCGCCTGGAGCGCCTTCTGCCGGTTCTCCAGCTCGTCGGACCGCTCCCGCAGCTGCTCCGTCATCTCCTGGGACTGCTTGAGCAGCACCTCGGTCCGGGAGTTGACGCTGATGGTGTTGACGCTGGTGCCGATCATCTCGGCGATCTGGTTCAGGAAGTCCTTCTGGATCTGCGTGAACGGCTGGAAGGAGGCCAGCTCGATCACCCCGAGGAGCTTGCCCTCGAACAGCACCGGCAGCACGATCACGTGCGCGGGCGGGGCCTCCCCCAGCCCGGAGGAGATCTTCAGGTACCCCGGCGGAGTGTTCTCCACCAGGATCGTGCGCTTCTCCTCCGCCACCGTCCCGATCAGCCCCTCGCCCGGCCGGAAGACCGTCGGCATGGCGCTGCCCGCGTAGGCGTAGCTCCCGCGCATCCGCAGCTCGTACGAGCCCCCCGGACCGCCAGGCTCGGTGCCGATGTCCCCGGCCCCGCCCGGCGGCTGCGCCAGGTAGAAGGCCCCGTGCTGGGCGGACACCACCGGCGTCAGCTCGCTCATGATCAGCCCGGCCACGTCGTCGAGGTCGCGGCGGCCCTGCATCAGGCCCGAGATCCGGGCGAGGTTGCCCTTGAGCCAGTCCTGCTCCTTGTTGGCGAGGGTCGTGTCGCGCAGGTTCACGATCATCGTGTTGATGTTGTCCTGGAGGACCTGGATCTCGCCCGCGGCGTCCACGTCCACCTTCAGGCTCAGGTCACCGCGGGTCACCGCGGTGGCCACCGCGGCGATCGCGCGGACCTGCCGGGTCAGGTTCCCGGCCATCTCGTTCACGGACTCGGTCAGGTCCCGCCAGGTGCCGTCCACGTCCCGCACCCGGGCCTGACCGCCGAGGATCCCCTCGGTGCCCACCTCCCGGGCCACCCGGGTCACCTGCTCCGCGAAGCTCGACAGCTGGTCCACCATCGTGTTGATGGTCGTCTTCAGCTCCAGGATCTCGCCCCGGGCGTCGATGTCGATCTTCTTGGTCATGTCGCCCTTGGCGATGGCGGTGGTGACCATGGCGATCTGCCGCACCTGACCGGTCAGGTTGGAGGCCATGCCGTTCACGGACTCCGTGAGGTCCTTCCAGGTCCCGGAGACCCCGGGCACGTGCGCCTGCCCGCCCAGCCGGCCCTCGGTGCCCACCTCGCGGGCCACCCGCGTCACCTCGTCCGCGAACGAGGACAGCGTGGTCACCATGGTGTTCACGGTCTCCGCGAGCTGCGCGACCTCCCCGCGCGCCTCCACCGTGACCTTCTTGGTCAGATCACCGTTGGCGACCGCGGCCGAGACCTGCGAGATGTTCCGCACCTGCACCGTCAGGTTGTTCGCCATCAGGTTGACGTTGTCGCTGAGGTCCTTCCAGATGCCGGTGACCCCGCGCACCCGGGCCTGACCGCCGAGGATGCCCTCGGTGCCCACCTCGCGGGCCACCCGCGTCACCTGCTCGGCGAAGCTCGACAGCTGGTCCACCATCGTGTTCACGGTGGTGACCAGTTCGAGGATCTCGCCCTTGGCGTCCACCGTGATCTTCTTCGACAGGTCGCCCATGGCCACCGCCGTGGTGACCTCCGCGATGTTGCGCACCTGCGAGGTCAGGTTGTTCGCCATGAAGTTGACGGACTGGGTGAGGTCCTTCCAGGTACCGGAGACCCCCTTCACCTCGGCCTGACCGCCCAGGATGCCCTCGGTACCCACCTCACGGGCCACCCGCGTCACCTGCTCCGCGAACGAGGACAGCTGGTCCACCATCGTGTTGAGGGTGTTCTTCAGCTCCAGGATCTCGCCCCGCGCGTCCACGTCGATCTTCTGCGACAGGTCACCGCGCGCCACCGCCGTCGCCACCTGCGCGATGTTGCGGACCTGCGAGGTCAGGTTCCCGGCCATGCCGTTCACCGAGTCCGTCAGGTCCCGCCACACCCCGGCCACGCCCGGCACCTGCGCCTGACCGCCCAGCCGACCGTCGGTGCCCACCTCACGGGCCACCCGGGTCACCTGGTCCGCGAAGGCCGAGAGCTGGTCCACCATCGTGTTGATGGTGTTCTTCAGCTCCAGGATCTCCCCGCGCGCGTCCACGTCGATCTTCTGCGACAGGTCGCCCCGCGCCACCGCCGTGGTCACCTGCGCGATCTGCCGCACCTGCGAGGTCAGGTTCCCCGCCATGAAATTGACGGAGTCCGTCAGTTCCTTCCAGGTGCCCGAGACGCCCTCCACCCGGGCCTGACCGCCCAGCCGGCCCTCGGTGCCCACGTCCCGCGCCATCCGCGTGACCTGGTCCGCGAAGCTCGACAGCTGGTCCACCATCGTGTTCACGGTGATCTTCAGCTGGAGCATCTCACCGGACACGTCCACGGTGACCTTCTGCGACAGGTCGCCGTTGGCCACCGCCGTCGTCACCTGCGCGATGTTCCGTACCTGACCCGTCAGGTTCCGGAAGGCCGTGTTCACCGAGTCGGTGAGGTCCTTCCAGGTCCCCGCCGCGCCCGGCACCTGCGCCTGACCACCCAGCTCGCCCTCGACACCGATCTCCCGGGCCACCCGCGTGACCTCGGCACCGAAGGACTGGAGCTGGTCCACCATCGTGTTGACGGTGTTCTTCAGCTCCAGCATCTCGCCGGCCACGTCCACGGTGACCTTCTGCGACAGGTCGCCGTTGGCCACCGCCGTCGTCACCTGCGCGATGTCCCGTACCTGCGTGGTCAGGTTCCGGAACACCGTGTTCACCGAGTCGGTGAGGTCCTTCCACGTGCCCGCCGCGCCCGGCACCTGCGCCTGACCACCCAGCAGGCCCTTGGCCCCGACCTCGCTCGCCACCCGGGTGACCTCGTCGGCGAAGGTCCGCAGGGTCTCGGTCATCTGGTTGATCGTCTCGGCCAGCTGCGCGACCTCGCCGCGCGCGCTGACCCGCACCTTCTGCGACAGGTCACCGTTGGCCACGGCCGTCGTGACCTGCGCGATCCCCCGCACCTGGGCCGTCAGGTTGCCGGCCATGGTGTTCACGGAGTCGGTGAGGTCCTTCCACACCCCCGCCACTCCGGGCACCTGCGCCTGACCGCCGAGCTCGCCCTCGGTGCCCACCTCGCGGGCCACCCGGGTCACCTCGGAGGAGAACGAGGACAGCTGGTCCACCATGGTGTTCACGGTGTTCTTCAGCTGGAGCATCTCGCCCGCCACGTGCACCGTGACCTTGCGGGACAGGTCCCCCTTGGCCACCGCCGTCGTCACCAGCGCGATGTCGCGCACCTGCGCCGTCAGCCGGTACGCCATGGTGTTCACGGAGTCGGTCAGGTCCTTCCAGGACCCGGACATCCCCCGGACCTGCGCCTGACCGCCGAGCTTGCCCTCGGTGCCGACCTCCAGCGCCACCCGCGTCACCTCGTCGGTGAACGCGGACAGCTGGTCCACGAGGTTGTTGACGGTGCGCCCGACCCTCAGGAACTCCCCGCGCAGCGGGTGCCCCACCCCGTCCGCGGTCTGCGTCCGCAGGTCCATCCGCTGGTCCAGATCGCCCTCGGCCACCGCCGACAGCACCCGACCCACCTCGGACACCGGCCGCGTCAGGTCCTCCACCAACGCGTTCGACGCGTCGATGGCGGCCGCCCAGGAGCCCTCGCAGGCCGCCGTCTCCAGCCGCTCGCTGAGCTTGCCCTCCCGCCCGACCATCCGCCGCACCCGGGACAGCTCACCCGTCAGGTGCAGGTTGCGGTCGGCGACCTCGTTGTAGACGGCGGCGATCTCCGCCATCACCCCGTCGCCGGACACCGTCAGCCGCTTGCGGAAGTTCCCGTCCCGCATGGAGACCAGCGCCGTCAGCAGCCGGTCCAGGGCGGCCGTGTCCACCTCCGTGGTCCCGTTCCGCCGGGGCCGTCCGCCCTTCGCGCGCGCACCTGCCCGCCGCGCCGCCACGCCAGCCTCCACCGTGTCCCTCCCGAAAGGGTCGACCGCTCTGCCCGGGCTCATCCGCCAAGCCTTCCCAGTGTTTCACCATGACCGAACCCGGCCATAACACTTCGGCACCTTCCTACAACGACCCGCTCCCCTGAGTGGAATCCCCGGCGACCGGGCCCGCGCCGACCGTGAAGGTAAGTAACCTGGCCTCCGAGTGTCCACCCGCCCCGTCCGCCCGGCAGGGGCGGCCGCGAGCCACCCCCGGGCACCGGAAGGGCGGTCCCATGGCGGAGCCGGGCGACGGAACACGACCGAGGAGTCCTGTGATCACGGCCCGGGCGGCTGCCAGTTTCGAACCAGTACCGCGCTCGGTCGCCCATGCCCGCGCCTTCGTGCGCGACACGCTCCACGGCTGGGGATTCTCCGATGTCGTCGACGACGCCGTGGTCCTGACCAGCGAACTCGTCACCAACGCGGTGATCCACGCGGGCACCGCCGCCGAGGTCCTGTGCCTGCGCTCCGCGGACCGCGTCCGCGTCGAGGTCGCCGACCGCTACCCCGAACGTGAGATCCCTCTCCAACGGCCCGAGCCGTCCTATCCGCCCGCGGAGCAGGAGAGCGGCCGCGGGCTGATGCTCTGCGCGGCCCTCGCCACCCGCTGGGGCGTGGACTACGCCGCGGCCCGCAAGCACGTCTGGTTCCAGCTGGACCTACCGGCCCGCCCGGTGGGCACCCGCTTCGCCGGGCCGGCCGTCCCCGAGCAGCAGCTCCCCGCGGCCGACACCCGGGTCCGCGTCGCGGTCCTCCAGGCCGACGCCGACGGCACCCTCGCCTCCTGGAACGACGACGCCGAGCACATGTTCGGCTATCCGCCGGGCAAGGTGATCGGGAGGCCCCTCGCGGACATCGCGGCCTGGCCCCAGACCCCGGGCACCGGGACCGGCCTGGCCGAGGCCCTGCTGCTGTCCCGCTGGGAGGGCAGTTACGGCATCCGCTGCGCCGACGGCCGCGTCGTCCCCGTGTACGGCTCCCACCTACGGGTCCGCGATGCCCTCGGGGCCGCCTCCACCGTCTGTCTGCTCGTCCACGAGAGCGAGCGGGCCGTGCTCCAGTCCCCGGTGCGGGCGACGGGCGCCGAGGTCGGGCCCGGCGCGGAGGCCCGGGCCGTGGACCCCTTCGAGGTGTTCATCGGTTCCCCGCCCCCGGAGGACCTGGACGGCCTCCTCCAGCGGACCGTGGAACGGGCCCGCGACATGTTGGACGCGGACGCCGCCTTCCTGCTGCTGGCCACGGACGACGAGACCGAGTTGGAGGTCCGCGCCACGACCGGCCTGCCCTTCACCCGGCAGCGTTTCGCCCGGGTCCCGGTGGAAGCCGCGACCGGCCGCTACGGCTCGGCCCGGATGCCCGCCGTCCACGAGGACCTGACGGCCGTTCCCGGCGCGGTGCCGCTCCTGGACGGTACGGGCATGCGCTCGGCGGTGACGGTCCCCCTGAAGGTGGAGGGCCGCCTGACGGGCTCCCTGGGCATCGCCGCGGAGTTGCCGGACCGCTATTCCAACGAGGAGGCCCTGCGCCTGCAGTTCGCCGCCGACCGGATCGCGCTGGCCGTGGAATCGGCCCGCCTCGGCGAGTTGGAACGGCTCCGCCGCGGCTCCCTGTCCTTCCTGGTGGAGGCTTCCGACCTGCTGGCCGGCACGCTGGACCGGGACCAGACCCTGGCGCTGATGGCCCAGATGACCGTTCCGACGCTCGCCACCTGGTGCGCGGTGTACACGATCGCCGATCCGACCTCCGAACCGCACCTGGCGTACGTCCTCCACGAGGACGAGGACCGCATCGACGGCCTGAAGGCCCTCCTGAACCGGATCAGCCCGCCGGAGCCGCTCCACACGATGGGCGCCCGCCCGTGGCCCGCTCCGGCGCTGGAGGCCCGGAGGACGACCCCGCCGGGTCAGATGCCCGCGGGCGCCTCCCTGACCGCTTCGGCGGCCACGGCCGCCGCGGTGGCCGGGGAGACCGTGGTGCTGCCCCTGATGGCCCGGAACCGGGTGATCGGCATGCTGACCCTCGGCAAGCCCGCCGAGGAGCACTTCCGCCAGGAGATCGTGGAGCTGGCCGAGGACCTGTCCCGCCGGGCCGCCCTGGCCCTGGACAACGCCCGGCTGTATTCGGAGCGCATGTCCATCAGCCGCTCGCTCCAGCGCAGCCTGCTGCCGCCGAGCGCGCCCGCGATCCCCGGCGTCGAGGTCGAGGTGATCTACCGCGCCGCCGGCGAGGGCAACGAGGTCGGTGGCGACTTCTACGACGTCTTCCCGATCGGTGACGGCTCGTACGGCTTCGCCATCGGCGACGTGTGCGGTACGGGCCCGGAGGCCGCGGCCGTCACCGGGCTGGCCCGGCACGCGCTGCGCCTGCTGGCCCGGGAGGGCTTCGGCGGCCCGGCGGTCCTGGAGCGCCTGAACGCCGCCATCCTCGACGAGGGCGAACGCAGCCGTTTCCTGACCCTCCTGTACGGCGAGCTCCGCCGCCGTGCCGATGGCGGGGCGGACCTGAAGGTGGTGTGCGCCGGCCATCCGCTGCCGCTCCGCCTGCGGCCGGACGGCCGGGTGGAACCCGCAGCGGACCCGCAGCCGCTGCTGGGCGTCCTGGACGAGCTGGAACTGCACGAGCAGACTCTCACCCTGGATCCGGGCGACGTCCTGTTGTGCGTGACGGACGGGATCACCGAGCGCCGCGAGGGCACCCGCATGCTGGGCGACGACGGCCTCGCGGAGGTCCTGGCGGGCTGTACGGGCCTGACGGCGGGTGCGGTGGCGGCCCGCGTGCTGCGTGCCGTGGAGCGTTTCGCGGCGGAGCCGGCCTCCGACGACATGGCCATCCTGGCCTTCCGTATTCCGGAGCCCCGCTCCGGGGACTGACAGCCCACCGGGAACGGGTCCTCGCCGCGAGGCGGGACCCGTTCCCGGCCGCCGTCACGTGGTCCTGAAACCGGTCCGGAAACGCAAAAAGGCCCCCACCGAATGGTGGGGGCCTTTTCTCTGAGCCCTTTAACGGAATCGAACCGTTGACCTTCTCCTTACCATGGAGACGCTCTACCGACTGAGCTAAAAGGGCGGGTTGTTCGGCGGCGTCCTACTCTCCCACAGGGTCCCCCCTGCAGTACCATCGGCGCTGAAAGGCTTAGCTTCCGGGTTCGAAATGTAACCGGGCGTTTCCCTAACGCTATGACCACCGAAACACTATGAAGATGTGAACTCAAGCCGGAACAGGCGAGTTCGTTACTTCAGAACTAACACAGTGGACGCGAGCAACTGAGGACAAGCCCTCGGCCTATTAGTACCAGTCAGCTCCACCCGTTACCGGGCTTCCACATCTGGCCTATCAACCCAGTCGTCTACTGGGAGCCTTACCCTCTCAAGGAGGTGGGAATACTCATCTCGAAGCAGGCTTCCCGCTTAGATGCTTTCAGCGGTTATCCCTCCCGAACGTAGCCAACCAGCCATGCCCTTGGCAGGACAACTGGCACACCAGAGGTTCGTCCGTCCCGGTCCTCTCGTACTAGGGACAGCCCTTCTCAATATTCCTACGCGCACAGCGGATAGGGACCGAACTGTCTCACGACGTTCTAAACCCAGCTCGCGTACCGCTTTAATGGGCGAACAGCCCAACCCTTGGGACCGACTCCAGCCCCAGGATGCGACGAGCCGACATCGAGGTGCCAAACCATCCCGTCGATATGGACTCTTGGGGAAGATCAGCCTGTTATCCCCGGGGTACCTTTTATCCGTTGAGCGACGGCGCTTCCACAAGCCACCGCCGGATCACTAGTCCCGACTTTCGTCCCTGCTCGACCCGTCGGTCTCACAGTCAAGCTCCCTTGTGCACTTACACTCAACACCTGATTGCCAACCAGGCTGAGGGAACCTTTGGGCGCCTCCGTTACCCTTTGGGAGGCAACCGCCCCAGTTAAACTACCCATCAGACACTGTCCCTGATCCGGATCACGGACCGAGGTTAGACATCCAGCACGACCAGAGTGGTATTTCAACGACGACTCCACAACCACTGGCGTGGCCGCTTCAAAGTCTCCCACCTATCCTACACAAGCCGAACCGAACACCAATATCAAACTGTAGTAAAGGTCCCGGGGTCTTTCCGTCCTGCTGCGCGAAACGAGCATCTTTACTCGTAGTGCAATTTCACCGGGCCTATGGTTGAGACAGTCGAGAAGTCGTTACGCCATTCGTGCAGGTCGGAACTTACCCGACAAGGAATTTCGCTACCTTAGGATGGTTATAGTTACCAC